>JAKAMV010000074.1 GCA_021812735.1 Chloroflexota bacterium
GAGCAGATCGTCCCGGTAGCGGAGCCGGTACGGGAGCGCGGGTGCCCTGCGGTCGCCGGCGGCGAGCTCGAGGTCGATGGCGGCCTGCGCCTCGTACTCGGCCACGTCGCGAATGCCCAGCAGCGCGGCGGCGGCGTCGAACAGCCGGCCGGCCGACGAGGCCACGGGTGCGTTGAGATGGCGCGCGATCTGGGCGCGGACCAGTGTCGTCTCGCGCGGGTCGAGGCGGGCCAGGAACGCCGCCGCAGTCTCCTCCGCGTCCACCAGCCCAGGAACGGCGTCGTCGTCGAACGCCTCGCCGCCGAACAGGTAGCCGAGCGCCATCCGGTACGGCCGCCTGACGGCCAGCGCCCCGCCGGGGAGCGGCGCCCGCGCGAAACGGGCGAGGCGCCGGTAGCCGCGCAGGTCCGCCAGCAGCACCTCCCCGCCCCACAGCGTGCCGTCGTCGCCCATGCCCAGACCGTCGTACGCGACGCCCAGGAAGCGCCCCTCGATGCCGTGCTCCGCGGCGCACGAGGCCACGTGCGCGTGGTGGTGCTGGACTGCGATCCGCTTGTCCGCGGGGAACCGGCCCAGCGCGTATTTCGTGGACAGGTATTCAGGGTGAAGGTCGTGGGCGACCACCTCCGGCTCCAGCGCGAGGAGCCGGGACAGGTGGGCGAGGCCGTCGGTGAATGCCCGGTGCGTGGCCAGGTCCTCGAGGTCGCCGTTGTGCGGTGCCACGTGGGCTCGGACGCCGCGGGCGAGCGTGAAGGTGTGCTTGAGCTCGGCGCCCACGGCGAGCAGCGGGACGGGCGTCGCGATCGGCAGCGGCATAGGCCCCGGGGCGTAGCCGCGAGCGCGGCGGACCACCGACTCGCGGCCTGCCACCACCCGCGTGACCGAGTCGTCGTAGCGCGCCCGGATCTGGCGGTCGTGGGCGAGGAACGCGTCCGCGAGGCCGGCGAGGCGCACCAGGGCGTCCTCGTCGTCGGTGGCGAGCGGCTCGTCGGTGAGGTTGCCCGAGGTCAGGACCAGCGGCCGGCCGAGGTGGGCGAGCAGCAGGTGGTGGAGCGGCGTGTACGGGAGGAAGACGCCGAGGCGGCGGTTGCCCGTGGCCACGGACCGGGCGAGCGCCTGCCGGGCAGCTGGCCGAGCCTCCAGCAGCACGATCGGCCTTGCCGGTCCGGTGAGCAGGCGCCGCTCCAGGGAGCCGACGCGGCAGAGCGCCTCGGCTGCGGGCAGATCTCGGACCATCACGGCGAATGGCTTGGCCCAGCGGCGCTTGCGGTCGCGGAGCCGCCGGACCGCCGTCTCGTCGGTGGCGTCGCAGGCGAGGTGGTAGCCGCCCAGACCCTTGACCGAGACGATCTGCCCGTTGCGCAGGGCGCCGATCGCGGCGACCAGCGCCGCCTCGCCCGTCGCCGATGGCGCCGGCGCGCCCGTGGCCCGCCACGAGAGCCGCGGCCCGCAGACCGGGCACGCCACCGGCTCGGCGTGGAAGCGGCGGTTCGCCGGGTCCCGGTACTCGCGCTCGCATGCCTCGCACAGCGGGAACTCGCGCATCGTGGTCTGGGCTCGGTCGTACGGCAGCTCGACGATGATCGTGGCCCGCGGGCCGCAGTTCGTGCAGTTGGTGAACGGGTAGTGGTAGCGGCGGTCCGTCGGGTCGAAGAGCTCGGACAGGCAGTCGTCGCAGGTGGCGATGTCGGGCGGGAAGAGCCGGTCCTGCGCGGCCGCCACGACGCTCTCGTCGATCTCGAACCCGGCGGGCAGCCGGGAAGCGAGCACCGGGTCCAGCGGCAGGGCGGTCACCCGCTCCACGCGGGCGCGAGGCGGGGCGTCCGTGCGCAGCCGGCGGGCCAGGGTGTCCAGCGCCTCGCGGGGCCCGGCGGCCTCCACCTCCACCCGCCCGGCGGCGTTTCGCACGCGCCCGGCAAGCCCGAGCTCGGTGGCGAGGCGCCAGACGAACGGCCGAAAGCCGACGCCCTGGACCACGCCCTCGACAATCAGCGCGCGGGCGGTACGGCGAGGATCGGCGGCCGGGACGCGCGCGTCCGGGTGGACGGTTGCAGCCATGCGGGTAGCGTCGGCCAGAGACGCCCGACCCAGACGTGCCGAACGGCCCGAAACCGGCGGTGGGAGCGCGCCGCTGGCGGGGGTTCCCGCCCGGCCGCGCTCAGATCGGGGCGTCGGCAGGGCGTGGCTCGGGCTCGAAGTTGGGCGCCACCACGAGCGCGGCCACGCGGCTGATCCGGTCGCGGTTCACGAGCACGACCTCGCGCCGGGTGGGCTCGTCGTCACGGCCCGCGCAGCGGAACTCGGCGTCGGTCACCGGCACGAACCGGGCCCAGCGGGACAGCGCGGCCAGGGGAGCGGCACTCGGCGCCCGGTGGACGCAACCCGTCACGTCGAACGGGCCGACCTCCAGCCGCACGCGCTCCGGGATCGTGCGCAGCCGGCGGGTCGGGTCACCTCGGTGGCCTGACACCTCGATGATGTGGAGCTCGTGCCGCTCCACCTCGAGCTCGTCCAGCGCGACGCGGCGGCCGTCCTCCAGGGAATCGACCTTCGCCCCGTAGAAGGTCAGGACCTCGACCTGGTTGACCTGGTCGCTGAGGCGCCCGTCCCCCAGGGCGACGTCACCCCTGACGACGCAGTCCCCGGCCCACGCGACGAGTGGCTCACGCACGGCGCTCCCCCGAGACTATCCGGTGCGGCGGTTCATCTGCCCGCGTCGGTGCAGCATAGCCGGGTCAGGCCAGGGCGGCATGTGCCGCCCGACCGGTTCTTGCCACAGCGCGCGGACCGGGGCCGGCACGGACGTCAGGGCATCGCCGCGGCGGCCTCCTGGGCAAGCGCCGGGTCGGCGGTCGTGATCACGATCACGGCCGTGCCGCTGGTGCGGAAGTAGTTGAGCGCGCCCTCATCGCCCAGGTCGTACTTCGCCCAGGTCTTGCCGGCCAGCGTGACATCCGCGTGCGTCACGCCCGGCCCCGAGAGCTGGAACCAGTCGAGAAGCATCGTCTGCGTCTCCGCGGCGCTCAGACCGTTGACGGACAGCGCGACCACGCTGACCTGCAGGGTCTGCGTCTGGTCGAGCGCCTCTGCGTAGCGCAGGTCGTTCGGGACCTTGCCCTTCGCCTTGAGGGCTGCGATCGCCGCCCGGCCGCCCGCGTCGGAGGTCAGCACGGTGCCGCCGAGGGCGCTGTCCACCGTGAGGGTGACGCTGCCGATCTGGGTGGGCAGCAGCTTCTCCAGCTCCGGGGCGTCGTGCGTGAGCCCGGTCGGGCTCCCGGAGGCGACCGGGGCCGAGGACGCCGCCGCGCCGGAGCTCGAGGGGGCCGGGGTGGCAATGGCCCCGCCGTCACCGCCCAGCGCCTTGTCGAAGCCCGACGCCACGGTCTCGATATCGGTGGGCGTGGCGCCGTTGGCGGCCGCGAGGTCCACCACGATGGCGCCGCGGCGGAACTCCAGGAAGATCGCGCCGGACGTGTCGGTCGCCTCGAACCCGCCGTCGGAGAGGTCGCTCTTCGTGCTCACGACCTGGCCGATGGACCGGGCCGCCGCCTCCGCGCGCGCCACGGCGTCGGCCGCGCCGTCCGGCAGGCACGTGACGGTGGCAAGCACGTTCGGGCTGCCCGAGCCGGTGGCCGAGGCCGGGCCGACGTACTGCGTCGTGCGGCGGTTGGCGTCGAACGTCGTGCCCGCCATGGTCCACCCGGTGGGCATGTCGTTCGCCGCGGGCTGGGCGCTCCAGACGTCCGTCTGGCATGAGGCGCCGGGCGGGGCTAGCACGCGCCAAGCCGTCAGCCCCAGCGCGATGCCCGAGGCCACGATGGCGACGATCGCCAGGCGTGTGGCGCGGCGGGACGACGCGGCGAGGGCCGCCCGCTCCTCGGCGGGCCGCCGACGCGGTGCGGGTAGGTCCTCGGCGGGGGCCGGGCTCCAGGATCGGGAGGGTCGGTGCGGTTCGGTCATCGCGCCAAGCATGCCCCGCGCAGGCGAAACCTGCGCCGGGCGCCGAACCGCCGCTAGAGCTCGTTGAGGCTGCGCCGGAACTGCGTCAGCTCGGCCACCGCCTTGCGGATGGCCTCGGGCGTCTCCTCGGTGCGGGTCCGCTTGGCAAGCAGGCCGTCCGCCATCGACTTGATCATGCGGCCCCGCTCGCGATAGCGCTTGGCGTGCACGGCTGCCATGGACTTGAGGCCGACACGCCGGATCGTGGCGTAGTAGTCATCCTCGAACTCGTCCCACGCCTGGTCCAGGGCGCGCCGGTACCGGTCGTGTTGCGCCGGCGCCCAGACCTCGACTTCGGTGCCCATGCAAGCCTCGCCCCCGGCCGCCGGCAGCCGATGCCGACAGCAGTGGACGCATGGTATGCGGCGGCCCGCCACCTGACCAGCCTCCGCGCGAGGTAGGGGAAAACGCCCGGTCTCGCCGGGTCGGCGGGGGCCGCTGCTACGATCGGCACCCATGTGGACCGACGCCCGATGAAGCTGCTCCTGATCTCGTGCGACGTCGTGGCCCGACCCGTGTACCTCAGCGCCGCCCGCTCGCCGCACGTCGTGGATATCCGCCTGTTCGCCCGCGGCCTGCACAACGAGCCGGTCAAGCTGCGGGACATCCTCCAGCGCGAGATCGACGCGGCGGAGCCGGGCTACGACGCCATCGTCCTCGGCTACGGCCTGTGCGGCGGCGCGACCGCGGGGATCGCGGCCCGCGACACGCCGGTGGTCCTGCCCCGCGCCCACGACTGCATCACGCTGTTCCTGGGCGATCGGGAGCGATACGCCTCGGAGTTCGGCGCCTCGACCACGTACTGGTACGTGAACGACCAGGTGGAGCGGAACCAGGGGTACAACGCCAAGTCCATCGGGCTCGGGGTGTCCGGCGATGCCGACGACGACATGGACGCGATCCGCGCCGAGTACGTCGAGAAGTACGGCGAGGACAACGCCGAGTACCTGATGGAGGTCATGGGGGCCTGGAAGTCGCACTACCAGCGGGCGGCGTTCGTTCAGATGGGCGTCGCCGACGAGACCGCCTCGGCGTCGTACGCACGCGAGCAGGCGGAGCGGCGCGGCTGGGCGTTCGACCAGATGGAGGGCTCGATGGTCCTGCTGCGCAAGCTGGTCTACGGCGAGTGGGACGATGACATGCTCGTGCTCCAGCCGGGCGAGCGCCTGGCGATGAGCTGGGACGAGGGCGTCGTCAAGGCGATCCCGGCAGCCTGACGTCGCCCGCCGCGGCGGGTCGCGGTCGCCCGCCTCGCGGTCACCGGGTCGCGTCCGCCTTGGGGGCCGGCCCCTCGGCGTCGGGCTTGGGGCCCGCCGGCGCCGCATCCGGTTTCGGGGCCGCCACCGCGGGCTTCGGCGCCGGGGCCGGCACGGCCTCGGGGGGCTTGGCCCGGCCCAGCCGCTTGGCGATGTGGTCCCGGTCGAGGAACGCGTTGCCCCACGCCGAGGTTCGCCGCAGCGTGTTGTCCTGGAACACGGGCGCCCGGTCGAGCATCGTGAGCTCCTCGCCGTACGGCTTGAGGCGCTTGTAGGCATCCGCCCAGATGCAGGTGTGGCCCGGGACCTCGCACAGGCCGTCGTGCGCGCCCCCGCACGGACCGTTGCGCTGGTTCTTCTGGCAGTGGCTCTCGGGACACAGGTAGGCGATGTCGGGCAGCGAGCAGTCGCCGCAGTCGCGGCAGTCGTACATGGGCAGCTTGACGGCCTGCTCGAACACGTGGACCGGCTTGTCGAGCTTGTGCCGCTCGATCTGATCGAAGACCTTGCCCCACGCGTTGAACCCGGGCACGCCCGGCTCGAACGCGCGCTGGTGCACGATCCGGCTGAAGCGGTAGAGCGGGTCCACCTTGGACCGGGCCGCCTTGCGAGCGGCCGGCGTGAGCGAGCGGGTGTAGGCCTTGGCGGGCGCACCCGTGGGCAGGCCGTCCCCATCGCGCTCGAACAGCTGGAACGCGGCCGGCAGCGCCCACGAGACGTCCGGCAGGAGCGCCTTCCAGTCTGCGGCCGGGTGGGCGTCGATCAGCTCGAGGATCCTGGCGATCTCGCCCGCGTTGCGGTGACCGGAGAAGTAGACGCCCTTGAAGCCGAGCCCGCGGGCGACGATCGCCTGCTTCGCCGCGAACTCGAGGAAGAACGCACGACCCTTGTCGGCGGCCTTGGCCTGCTGCTCGGCCACCGCGAGCAGGTCGTCGGTGACCACGCAGCCGGGGACCTTGCCCGCGTTGAAGGCGCGGGCGACCGGCGCCGAGAGGATGTACGCGTTGGCGACGGCCGGGATGCCCAGGCTGTCGCGCCGGATGACCGCGAGCAGCTCAGCCAGCTTGCGAGCGTCGTAGCCCACCTGCGCGATGGCGTAGTCAGCCCCGCTGCGCACCTTGAGCGCGAGCTTGAGGTACTGCGGGACGAGGTCGCGCTCGACGCGCTTGTACGGGTCGATGGCGCAGCCCAGCAGGAAGCGGTGCGCGTTGGGGTCCGCCTCGGGGTCGGCCGCGGCGGCCTTGGCGGCCGCCTCCTCGCCCAGGCCGCGGTACATGTGGAGGAGCGCCGCGGAGTCGATGTCGAAGACCGGCCGCGACAGGCCCTCGTAGCCGGACTCCGGGTAGTCGCCGGTCAGCGCGAGCACCGAGGTGAGCCCGCGGCTGAGCAGCTCCCAGCCCAGGCTCTGGAGCGCGTTGCGGGACCGGTCGCGGCAGGCGACGTGGACGATCGCGTCGTGGCCGAGCTTGGCGACCTCGGCCCCGAGCGCGGACGGCGAGAGCTTGGCGTGGCCGCCCGCGTTGTCGGTGATGGACATCGCGGTGATCCGCGGGTTGCCGGCCAGCTCCCGGGCGGCCTTGAGCTGCGAGGCGCCCTTGGCGTCCACGAGCTCGCCCGCCCAGGGCACCAGCTCCACCACGGTGGCGAACGTGTCTGGGCCGGACAGCGCCGTCCTCAGGGCGCCGGGGCCGGCGGAAGGGGCTGCCGGTGCGGACGCGGCGTCGGCGGGGTTGGGCGCGGAGCTCATGGCAACAACCTCAGACAGCGATTGGGTCGAACAGACAGCCGTCGGTGAACATATCGAAGAAGTCCGGCTCGGACTCGAGCTCCACGTGCTCGATGCGGCGAACGATGTCGTCCAGCTCGGCCCGGCGGCGCCGGGACAGGAGCAGCGCGCGGGCGCCGGCGATCGACGCATTGCCCACGCGGATCATGCGCTCCGGGCGGGCGTCCACCAGGAGGCCGATCTCCACCGCGGTGCGGATGTCGAGCGCATTGGCGAAGCCGCCCGCGAGGTACACGCGGTCAAGGTCCTCGGGCCGCAGGCCGAGCCGCCGGAGCAGGACGCGCTGGCCCACGGCGGTCGCCGCCTTGGCGATCGAGAGGTGGCCCGCGTCGGCGCGCGAGAACGTGATGCGGGGCTGGTCCACGATGCGGATCTCGTCCGAGCGGTCCGCGAAGCTGCCGCGGTCGGTCATCCGGCCCGAGCGCCGCAGGACCGCGAGCAGGTCCACCAGGCCCGACCCGCAGATGCCCTCGGGCGGCGCGTCGCCGATGACCTCGATCTGGAACTGGCCGTCCCGCAGGCCGACCCGCTCGATGGCACCGTCGGCGCCCGGCATCCCGTAGCGGACGCCTCCGCCCTCGAACGCGGGCCCGGCCGGGCTGGAGGCAGCGAGGATGCGGTGCCCGTCCGAGGCGACGATCTCGGTGTTGGTGCCGATGTCCACCAGCAGGAACGAGCCGCCTCGCTCGATCGCGTCCACCGCCACGAGGTCCGCGGCGGCGTCCGCGCCCACATGGCAGGCGATGAGGGGTCCCGCGACCACCCGAGCCTGCGGGTGGATGAGCAGGCCCAGCTCGTGGGCGCGCCGCGAGATCATCGTGGTGGGCGCCTCGCCGCGCCGCCAGGCGGTCTCGGTGACCGAGCGGTACGGCAGCCGGCCGATGGGCAGGATGTCCAGGTTGAACGCGAGGTCGCGCATCGTCGGGTTGCCGACGATCACCATCTCCACGAGCTGCTTGCGGTCCAGGCCCAGATCCGCGCACAGCCGCTTGAGCTCGTGGTTGAGCGCCCGCCGGAGCGAGAGGCGGAGCTCGCCCGGAACCTCGGCCTCGTACGTGATGCGGGTCATCACGTCGCTGCCGCCGAAGCGCTGGGGGTTCTCGATCGACGCGATCGCCAGCACGGCGCCCGTCCGCAGGTCCACCAGCTCCAGCACGACGGTCGTGGTGCCGATGTCCACGGCGACCCCGACCGCCGCCCCGCCCACGACCCCGAGATCCGTGCCGTCGTCCGCGACGAGGCGGCCGTTCACCTCGCGCACGGCGGGGTCGAGGTCCAGGTCCGCTCGCTGCTCGTCCGGCGCCAGCAGGATCCGCAGGCGACGGCGGAGGACGGTGAACTCCACGTCCTCCGCGGCCGAGGCCACCCGCGCCTGGCACGCGAGGCGGAACGCGGGGCCGAGGAACGATTCCTCCTCCGTCCGCGGTGTGAGCTGGCTCCCGCCCGAGCGGATCTCCACCACGCACTCGTGGCAGCGGCCAGTCATCTTGCACGATGCCGGAACCACCACGGACAGCTCGCCGGCCACATCGAAGATGGTCTGGCCGGGCACGAGCGGGCGCCGCTCGGACCCGTGGACGAAATCGGGCATCCGGGAAGTCTAGTTGGGACCCCCGCAACCCGCCCAGCCGTGGGGCCCGCGGCGATGGGACCTTCCGCCCTGGCTCCAGCCGCCGGGCATCGGCCGCTCCGGCACGGCGCGGGCGGGCGTTCCTTGGCGCGGATCAGGCCCCCCACCGCGTGCCCATAAGGTGATATCCATCATCCTGCGATTGTTCGTGCCGGTCGCCGGAGCCATGGGCGCCGGCCGTCGGCTGTGCCGGGCACGGGCACGAACCCGCCGTCCCGCCACCCCGGGCGTCGCTCGGGACCTGATCCGCGTCACGTGACGCACCCACCGCCGGCGCGTGCCGGCGCGGCGACCGGAGGAATGACGACATGAGCGAGGAACTGTTCGCCCAGATGCGCCAGTCGGTCATCGACGGCGACGCGGCTGCATCGGCTGCCCTGGCCGAGCAGGCGCTGGCGAACGGTGTCCCGCCGCTGGACGCGATCGACAAGGGCTTCGTGCCGGGCCTGACCTACGTCGGCGAGCAGTTCGGCATCGGCGAGCTCTTCCTGCCCGACATGATGCTCTCCGCCCGAGCGATGCAGAAGGCGGTCGCCATCCTGGAGCCGGTCATGAAGGCGGAGGCCACCGAGCGCCACGTGCTGGGCCGGGTCGTCCTGGGCACGGTCAAGGGCGACATCCACGAGATCGGCAAGAACCTCGTCGGCATGATGCTCGCCACGAGCGGCTTCGAGGTCCACGACCTCGGCGTCAACGTGGACCCGGACCGCTTCGTCGAGGCGGCGCAGGCGCACAACGCGGACATCGTCGGCGTGTCGGCGCTGCTGACCACCACGATGGCCGGCCAGCGCACGGTGGTCGAGAAGTTCGACGCGGCCGGCCTGCGCCCCAAGTGCCGGGTCATCGTCGGCGGCGCCCCGGCGTCCTCGACGTGGGCGGCCGAGATCGGCGCGGACGGGTACAGCGAGGATGCCATCGGGGCCGTGGCCCTCGTCCGCCAGCTCGTCGGGGCCTGACCGCCCTCGCGCAGCGATCCTCGGGGCGGCCCGCCGCCCCGCACAGGCTGCCGGGTCGCCACCCGACCCGGCCGGAGGCACGCATGAACACGGCACCGGCAACAGCTGCTGGGGTGCGCCCTCGTCTCGAGGTGCTCTCGCCCGCCGCCATCAACCGCATCCACCAGGCCACCCTCGAGGTCATCGAGAAGGTCGGCGTCAAGTTCCCGTCCGAGCAGGCCCTCGACATCTGGGCTGCCCATGGCGCCACCGTTGACCGTGCGACGAGCATCGTGAAGGTGCCCTCGCACATCATCGAGGCCGCGCTCAAGACGGCCCCGCCGGCGTACACCCTGGCCGCGCGGAACCCGGCCCAGGACCTGCCGCTCGACGGCCACCACGTCCACATCGCCACCGACGGCTGCGGCATCGAGGTGCTGGACCCGTGGACGCTCCAGGTCCGCCGGTCCTCGCTGCAGGACGTCGCGGACATCGCCCGCGTCGCCGACGCGCTCGACCAGGTGGGCTTCCACTGGGTCGCCGTGTCCGCGCAGGACGCCGACCCGGCCACCCGCACCCACGAGGAGCTGCTCGCCGTCTGGCGCAACTCCACCAAGCACGTCCAGACGGAGACCGTGGTCACCGCCGAGGACGCCCGGACCGCGATCGCCATGGCTGCGGCGGTGGCCGGCGGGCGCGACGCCCTGCGCCAGCGTCCCGTCCTGTCCCTGATGCAGTGCACGATCAGCCCGCTGGCCCACGACGGCGGCCCGATCGAGGCCTCCCTGGTCGCGGCCGAGGCCGGCGTGCCGGTGGGCTTCATGACCATGGCCTCGTGCGCGTTCAGCGGCCCGGCGACCATCGCCGGCTCGCTCGTGGTGGGCAACGCCGAGGTCGTGAGCGCAATGGCGCTGATGCAGCTGGCGTACCCGGGCTCGCCGGTCTACTACGCCGCCGCGCAGACCGCGATGGACCTGCGGACTGGCGCCTACACGGGCGGCGGGCCCGAGGACTTCCTGTTCGGCGCGGCCACCAACGCCCTGTCGGACTTCTACAACGTGCCGCTCTCGATGGGCGCGTTCGCCACCGGCGACCACACCTCCGGCTGGCAGGCGGGTCTGGAGAACGGCCTGTCGTCGTTCATGGCCTCGGTCGCCGGCTCGGACATGCTCCTCGGCGTGGGCCTGCTGCACGGGTCGCGGATCTGGTCGTTCGAGCAGATGATCCTCGACGCGGAGATCGCGTCGATCGTGGAGGCGATGCTGCGCGGCATCCCGTTCGACGACGAGGCGCTCTCGCTCGCGGCCATCGCCGAGGTGGGACCAGGCGGCGAGTACCTGACGCTCCCGCACACGCGCACGGCGATGAAGGGCCTGTGGAAGGCCAGCTACCTTGACCGGCGCACGTACGGCCAGTGGCAGGACGACCCGGACAAGTACCACCGCGACGCGCTCGAGAAGGCGCGGCATCTGATCCGGAACCACCATCCCGAGCCGCTGGACCCCGCGCTCGACCGCGAGCTCGTCGGGCTCGTCGAGGGGCACCGCAAGGCCGCCCTTGGCGCCTGAGCCCTGATCTCACTGGCCGCGGGGCTGACCCGCCCGCCAGTCCCGGTGCCCGGCCCAGCCAGGTCGGGCACCTCACCCCGCCCAGTCCGGAGATCCCATGCGACCCAGCTTCGAGCTCCTCGAACCCGCCCTGATCGACCGCGTCGTGGACGAGGCGCTGGCGCTGCTCGCCGGCCCCGGCGTCAAGGTCGAGGAGCCCGAGGCCGTCCGCCTCCTGGTGGGCGCTGGCGGCACCGCCGACGGAAACCGGGTGGCGATCACCCAGGCGATGGTCCAGCGAGCGCTCGACACGGTCCCCCACGCCTTCGACCTGTACACGCGGTCGGGCAAGCCCGCGGTGTGCTACGGATCGGGCGCCGTCCACTTCGACCCGGGGTCGTCAGGGGTGGCGTACCTGGACCCGATCACGCTCGAGGCCCGCCAGTCGATGGCCGCGGACCTCGCCCGGCTCACGCGCGTCGCCGACGCGCTGCCAGCGTACGACGCGGTCTCGACCGCGATCGTGTGCCATGACGTGCCCACCGAGATCGGCGATCTGTACCGGCTCTTCGTCTGCCTCGCCAACTCGGACAAGCCCATCGTGACCGGTGCGTTCACGCCGCGGGGCTCGGGCGTCATGGTCGATCTGCTGGCGCTCGACGCGGGCGGCCGGCAGGCGCTCGCCGACAAGCCGCGGGCCGTGTTCGACGTCTGCCCCTCGCCGCCGCTGACCTGGTCCGAGTTCGCCTGCCGCAACATCATGGACCTGGGCCGGGCGGGCGTGCCCGCCGAGATGGTCTCGATGCCGCTGGCGGGCGTCGCGGCGCCGGTGACCCTCATCGGGTCGATCGTGCAGCACGCGGCAGAGTGCCTCGCGGGCGTCGTGCTCAACCAGCTGGCCGCCCCCGGAGCCCCGATCGTCTGGGGCGGCGCTCCGGCCATCGTGGACATGCGGACCGGCGCCACGCCGATGGGCGCGATCGAGACCGCGATGATCGACGGCGGGTACGCCGCGGTCGGGCACCGGCTCGGCCTGCCGACGCACGCCTACATGGGCGCCACGGACTCGAAGATCGTGGACGCTCAGGCGGGCCTCGAGACGGGCATGACCGCCCTCGTCGGCGCGCTGGCGGGCGTGGACCTGATCTCCGGCCCGGGCATGCTCGACTTCCTGCTCGCGCAGTCGGCCGAGAAGCTGGTGGTGGACGCCGAGGTGATCGGCATGGCGCAGCGGCTGCTGCGCGGGATCGGCACGCCGACCGAGACGCTCGCGACGGGGGCGTTCGCGGAGGCCGGGCCCGAGGGCCGGTTCCTGGAGCTGCCCGAGACGCGGAGGCTGTTCAAGTCGGAGCAGTACCTGCCGTCGCGGATCATCGACCGGCAGTCCCGGCGGGCGTGGCTCGACGCCGGCGGCGAGGATGCGTTCGGCCGGGCGCGCGGCAGAGTCGAGGAGATCATGGCGACGCACCCGCTGCCCGAGGTAGAGGCCGGCGTGGCGGCGGCGATGGCCGCGCGCGTGCGCGAAGCGGGGGCGCCGTTCGGGCTGGGGGAGGCGCTGCCGGGCGTGCCGGAGGGATTCGGCAGGGGCTGACGCCGCGTCTGGCCAGCAGGCCGGCGCGCGATGCCGCCCCGAAGATGCCGCAGGGGCATCAAACCGGGCCACGGACGCGCCTCTCACGGCACGTTCGATGCTCCCGGCGCACGAGAGCCGCTCGATGATGCCTGGCAGGCATCGGCACGGCCGCCCATCCACGGCAGAGGCGGCGTTCCGGCCCGGTTTGATGTCGCCACGGCATCGCGCGGCACCGCGGGACCCGCCTGATAAGGCGCCGCAAAGGGCTCCGTGCTCTGCTTCGATGCGTGGCCGACACCCTGATCGCTCGCGCGGCTCGTGGGCGGCATCGCCAGCTCGCGCATCGGCTGGCCGGGGACCTGCGGTCGGCCCGCCTGGATCGCGGCGTCTCCCAGCGAGCGCTTGCGGCCGCCGCGGGGATCGACCAGTCGGTCCTCTCGCAGATCGAGGGCGGCAGGCGCGAGCCGTCGCTCGCGGTGCTCACGGCCATCGCCACCGCGCTCGGCATGGAGCCCAGCCTCAGGCTGTTCCCGACGGTGGGGCCGCGGATCCACGACCGCGTGTCGGCGCCCATCACGGATGCCCTGCTCGGCCTGGCGCATCGTCGCTGGGCGCCCCGGCTGGAGGTCTCCGTCCTGGCGCCGGCGAAGGGCGTGATCGATGTCGTGCTCAGCGACCGGCACGCGAGCGACGTCGTCGCCACCGAGGTCCAGGGCCAGCTGCGGCGCGTCGAGCAGCAGCTCCGCTGGGCGAGCCTGAAGGCGGACAGCCTCCCGTCGGCGAGGGGCTGGCCGTGGACGAGCGGGTCCCCGCGCATCGGGCGACTGCTGGTTCTGCGCTCCACCGCAGAGACACGCGCCCTCGTCAGCGGCCTGCCGGACCTCTTCCGGGCCGCCTACCCCGCCGCCGAAGCCGATGCCTACCGCGCCCTGACGAGCCCCGATGCGCCGTGGCCGGGAAACGCCATGCTCTGGGCGGAGGTCGCCGGCAACCGAGCGCGCGTGTTTGACGGACCGCCGCGCGGCGTGGTGCGGTGAGCCGTCGGCCCACCATCGCGGCGCGGGGCGCCACGCCGGCCCAAGCGGCTCTACCGGCCCTCGAACCGCGGCGGCCGCTTCTCGACGAAGGCCCGGAACCCCTCGCGCCGGTCGGCGGAGCGGAGCACCACGTCGTACATGGCGTCCTCGGCGGCCTGGCCGTCGCGCAGGGACGCGTGGGCGGCTCCGATGGCGTGCTTCGCCTCGCGCAGCCCGAGCGGAGCGGCGGCGGCCAGCTCGGTCGCCAGCGAGAGCGCGCCGGCGAACGCTCCCCCGGGCTCGGTCACGCGGGCCACGATCCCCCATGCCTCAGCCTCGGTGCCCGACAGGCGTCGCCCGGTGAGCACCAGGTCTCGGGCCCGCGGCGCGCCGATCGCCCAGGTCAGCAGCCTGGCGGCCCCGCCGCCCGGGAAGATCCCAACCCGCGGTTCCGGCAGGCCGAACTGCGCGTCGCGCGCCGCCACGATCAGGTCGCAGGCCAGCGCAAGCTCGAACCCGCCGGCCAGGCAGAAGCCCTCGACCGCAGCGATCGTCGGGATCGGCAGCTCCGCGAGCCCGGCGATCAGCGCCACGATCCGCTGGTGCTGGTCGGCGAGCTGCTCGTCGGAGAAGCCCGCCCGCTCGCGCAGGTCCATGCCGGCGGAGAAGGCGGTGAGCCCGGCACCGCGGAGGACGAGGACGCGCGGCGAGGGCGGCATCGCGGCGGCCCGGACCGCTGTCCCAAGCTCATCGAGCAGCGCATCGTCGATCGCGTTGCGGACGTCGGGCCGGTTGAGCGTGAGCACGACCACGCCATCGGGCGAGGCTTCCCGGTCGACACGGAGGACGGGCGGCAGGTGCATGCCGCGACGCTAGCGCAGGCGCGCAGTCCGTGCGCAGCACGCAGGTCAGGGCGCGGATCGAGACGCCCGACGACGAGGCGGGTCATGATCGCTCCCGACGGCGGCCGCGGGCGTCCGGCCGCGCGGGACGGCCCGGGCGTCCAATCGATTCGGGTGCGTCCGTCCGTCAGGTGGAGTGACGGCTCCGGAGGGCGGCCGCGGGACGAGAGGTCGATGGAGCCGACGGCGATCGACGAGGCAAGGTTCGTGGAGCTGGTCATCGGGGGGCTCAACGAGGCGCACCGGGTGGCGACCTGGATCCTTGGCGACCCCGCCGCCGCCGAGGACGCCGTCCAGGATGCCGCGGCCCGCGCCTGGGCCGGGCGAACCGGGCTGCGCGACCCCGCTGCGGTCTCGGCCTGGTTCGGCCGGATCGTGGTCAACACCTGCCGCGACGAGCTGCGCAGGCGGAACAGCCGACCGCGGACCGCGGCCGTGGGCCTTGCGGACGACGTTGCGGACCCGTCCGTCCGCGATGCCGAGGCCGCCGACCGGGACGAGATCGCCCGGGCGATCCGTCGGCTCAAGCCCGACTTCCAGGTGGTCCTGGCGCTTCGCTTCGGCGCGGACCTGACGGTGCCGGCGATCGCGGATCGCCTCGGAATCCCGGAGGGGACGGCCAAGACGCGGCTTCGCGACGCCCTTGCGGCGGCGCGCGTCGCCATCGCGGCCGAGCGGGCCGCGGCGTCCGGGCCGCGGGAGGCGCGACGATGACCGACCCGCACGATCCCCTCGACGACCTCGAGCTCACGGCGCTGCTCCGGCGGCACTATCGCCAGCTGGACCCCGACGCGGCGCCCCCCCGCCTGGCCGCGCGCGTCCGGACGCGCCTCGCGGGCGCCGCTCGGGCGGATGGCGCGACCGGTGCCCGGGTTCCCCTGACGCCCGTCCGACTGGCCGCCCGTGCCAGCCGCACGCAGGGAGGGCCGACGATCGCGCTGGCGGCCGCGGTCGTCTTGCTGGCGATCGCGGGGCTGGCGGCCAGCCGCCTCCCCGGCCAGCCCGCGGCAGCGTCGCCCGCGACGGCCCCAGCAGGCCCCTCCGCCACGACGCCGACACTGTCGGCCGAAGCCGGCTCGCCCCAGGCATCTGGTCAGCCCGCCGGCAGCACGTCGCCCGAGACGGCCGGGACGGGAGGCACGCAGTCGGCGATGGCCTTCGCGGACCGCAGCCACGGCATCGTGGTGGGCGCGTATGGCGGTCGGGGCGCCGTCTGGGCCACCTCCGACGAGGGCCAGCACTGGACCGCGGTCGCGGTCGACGCACCGCCGCTCGACAGCGCGGCGATGGTCGGCGCTCAGGCGTGGGCGAGCGCAAGCTGCGCTGGGACGCCGTCGGGCGCCTGCCAGCCCACGGTCCTCGAGAGCCCCGACGGCGGGGCGACCTGGTCCGCGGTCTCGTCGGCAGCCGTGACGTCGCTCTCGTTCGTGGACCCGCGCGACGGTTTCGGGATCGGCCCATCGTCGCCCGCGTCGCTGCACCTGCTCGCGACGACGGACGGCGGGCGCACGTGGGTCCCCGCCCCCGGCCCAACCCCGTGCGAGACGGGGTTCTTCCCCATCGCGGCGAGCTTCGCCGACGCCCAGCACGGCTGGGTCGCCTGCGGCAGCGGGGAGAGCGCCGTGGGCAGCTCGTCCAAGGAGGTTGTCACCACAGCCGACGGCGGGAACACCTGGGCGGTTCGGTCGCGCGTCAGCATCGACGGGTCGTCGCCGGTGGGAGCGCTGCCTGCCCTGGGGGTGTTCCGCGGCCTGGACATGCTCACCGACGGCAGCGGCCTCTCTTGGACCTGGACCGAGGGCCTGCTCCGGACCACCGATGGCGGCGCCACCTGGGCCCGGCTGCCGCTGGGCACCGCCGGCGGCGGCGCGCAGTGGCCCGGCGCCGCCATCACCGGCGACGGCATGGTGTTCGCGCTGACGGTCGACGCGGCGTCCCCGGACGGATCGGCCGTGTTCAGCCTGGGGCTCGACGACGGCCAGACCTGGAAGCCGTACACGCACTTCGGCATGCTGCCCGCGCCGGGCGCCAGCCCGACACCCGAGCCTCCGGCTGCCCTCCAGCCGGCGCTGCCCGACGCGGTGGCGTTCGCCGACGCCATCCACGGCCTCGCCGTCGGCGGCGACGCGACGACCGCTGACGTGTGGCGCACCGCGGACGGCGGGGCCACCTGGTCCCTGACGCCGCTCGGCGCGGGCGCGGCCACGGCACTCGCGGTCAGCGGCCAGAGCGCATGGACCGACCTGCTCGCCTGTCCGCCGGACACGGCGCCGGGCAACCCCGCGTGCACGGGCTCGGTCGAGCGCAGCGATGACCTCGGCGCGACCTGGACTGTGGTGGGGCACGCGAACCTCATCTCGATCTCGTTCAGCGATGCCGCCCACGGGTTCGGCGTCGGGTTCGAGCCGCCGTCGGCGAGCGCGGGGACCACAGGCGGCCTGGGCACCGCGATCTACGCGACGAGCGACGGCGGCGCCACCTGGGCGCGACTCGCGGACGACCGCCCGTGCGGAAGGTTCGACCCCGTCTCGGTCAGCTTCGTCTCGGCGGACCGGGGATGGGTCGGCTGCTCCAGCGTGATCGGCGCGGGCTCGGGCCTGAAGGCCGTGATGGAGACGACCGACGGCGGCAGGACCTGGTCGTGGCGGGCGCGGATCGACTATCCGGGCGGCCTCAAGGCGATCGGCACCATCACGTCCTCGGACTACCTGCAGACCATCTCCATGGCAGCCGACGGCAGCGGCCTCATCACCGGCCAGCGCGGGTCCACCATCCGGACCTCCGACGGCGGCCGGACCTGGACCTCGTGCCCACCGGGCCAGTTCGACGCCTACACCACGAGCGGAGCGGCCATCGTGCCCAGCGGGCCCTGGTACGTCGCCCAGTCGGGCTGGCTGAACGCCACCCTGACCACTATGGAGGGCCGGCTCATGCGCAGCGCGGACCGCGGCGCCTCGTGGTCCCAGGTGGGCGGCTGGCTGCCGAGCCCGTAGGCTGCCGAGCCCGTAGGGAGCCGCCGTCGGCGCCAGCTCAGAGCGGCTCGAAGCGCGCCTGGAAGAACCGCAGGTACCTGGGCTCGTACGCCATCCTCAGGCCGCGCGCCTCGTGGCGGGCGTCGTAGCACGCCTTCACCGACTCGGCCACGACGTCCATGTGCGCCTGGGTGTAGACGCGCCGCGGGATCGTCAGCCGGGTCAGCTCCAGCTTCGGGCGCTTGTGGTCGCCGGTCTTGGGGTCGCGGCCGGCGGACACGATGCCGCGCTCCATGGACCGGATGCCGGAGTCCAGGTACAGCTCGGCCGCCAGCGTCTGGGCCGGGAACAGGTCCTGCGCGAGGTGCGGGTAGAACGCCTTCGCGTCGAGGAACACCGCATGCCCGCCGATGGGCTGGACGATCGGGATCTGCCACTCGGTGAGCAGCTCGCCCAGGTACCGAACCTGGCCCACGCGCGAGCGCACGTGCTCGTCCTGGACCGCCTCGGCGATGCCCAGCGCGAGCGCCTCCATGTCGCGCCCGGCCATGCCGCCGTACGTGTGGAGCCCCTCGAACACCACCACCAGGTTGCGCAGCTCCTCGAACGTGTCCGAGTCGTTGACGGCCAGCCAGCCGCCGATGTTGACCAGGTTGTCCTTCTTGGCGGACATCCAGGCGCCGTCGGTGTAGGAGCAGAACTCGAGCAGGATGTCCGCGATCGACGTGTCGGCGTAGCCCTCCTCGCGCTCCTGGATGAACAGCGCGTTCTCCACCATGCGCGTGGCGTCGAGCATCACCTTGATGCCCAGCGGCTCGCACAGCGCGCGCACGGCCTTGACGTTCGCCATCGAGACCGGCTGGCCGCCCGCCATGTTCACGGTCCCGGCCAGGGACACGTACGGGATCCGCTCCGCGCCGACCTCGTCGATCAGCGCCCGGAGCTTGGCCAGGTCCACGTTGCCCTTGAACGGCAGCACGGCGGCCGGGTCGTGGGCCTCGTCCACGATCACGTCGTGGAACGTCCCGCCCGCCAGCTCCTGGTGCTCGCGGGTGGTGGTGAAGTACATGTTGCCGGGGATGTGGTCACCGGGCCGGATCATGACCTGGCTGATGAGGTGCTCGGCGCCGCGCCCCTGGTGCGTGGGCACGATGTGCTTGTAGCCGTAGTAGCGCTGGATCGCCTGCTCGAGGTGGTAGAAGTTCACGCTCCCGGCATAGGCCTCGTCGCCCAGCATCATCCCGGCCCACTGCCGGTCGCTCATCGCCGAGGTTCCCGAGTCGGTGAGCAGGTCGATGTACACGTCGTCGCTCTTGAGCAGGAACGTGTTGTAGCCCGCCTCGGCCATCGCGGCCTCGCGCTGGGCGCGGGTCGTCGTCTTGAGCGGCTCGACCATCTTGATCTTCCAGGGCTCGGCCCAGCTGCGGCGGCCGTGCTGCTGGCCCATGGTGTGGAGCGAGGACGGGCGGTCCGCGGTCATCGGCAATCTCCAGGCTCGGCGGGATACGGCGGGGCGGGTCAGGTTCGGGGGCGGGCGGCCTCGGCGGCGTCCGCCCCGATGGGCAGGGCGGTCGTGCGCTTGACCTCGCGGACGACGAGGCTCGTCTGGATCCGCGCGATGCCCGGGATGGGCGACAGGCGGTCCACCAGGAAGCGCTCGAGGTCCCGGCGGTTGCGCAGGGCCACCCGCAGCACGTAGTCATGCTCGCCGGTCACGTGGTGGACCTCGAGCACCTCCGGCATGGCGGTGACGGCGTCGCGGAATCGCTCCACGTCGTCGTGGCCGTGGGCACGGAGGCCGACGTTCACGAAGCACAGCAGGTCGAAGCCGGCCTGCTCCCGGTCAACGAGGGCGACATAGCGGGCGATGACGCCCTCCCGCTCCAGGCGACGGACCCGGGCGTGGGTCGCCGCCTGCGAGAGGCCGATCCGGCGCGCCAGGTCGGCGTTGGCAAGGCGGCCGTCGGCCTGGAGCTCGCGCAGGATGGCGTCGTCGATCTCGTCACGGGCGGGGTGTACCACGGCATGGCCTCGTGCTTGCGCGTTCTTCTGGAAGCGGACCCGGAGACCGATGGATCTTCGGTCTCCGCTCGCCTGCATGATGCGCCATTCGGAACAGGCGCCAGTCCGCGCCGACAAGTCCCGTCGGCCGGCCCCGTCGGCCGGCCCCGTCGGCGGCCGGCGCGGCCGGCGCGGCCGCCTCGCGGGAGCTAGAGCTAGGCTGGCCGCGTGGCCGGCGGGTCCAGC
>JAKAMV010000809.1 GCA_021812735.1 Chloroflexota bacterium
CGTCGGCGCCATCGTCGCCAAGGTGGCGCTGGGCGAGGGCGATGCCGGCGTGGTCTACGTGACGGACGCGAAGGCCTCCGGCGAGGTGCGCACCATCGACATCCCGATCGATCAGAACGTGCCGGCGACCTATGGCGGCGCCGTGGTCCGGTCCTCGGCGCACGAGGGCGCAGCCCGCGCGTTCCTGGCATGGCTGACGGGCCCGAACGGCGAGGCGATCCTGGCCTCGTTCGGGTTCGTCCCGCCGTCGGGATAGGAGACCGCGTCCGTCGTGACCCCGTCAGCCGCAGCAACGTCCCGAACAGCATGACTGCGCTCGCCGCGCCGGCCCCACGAAGGCCATGAGCTCGTTCGCGGCCGCCACTCCCCGAGCCGGACGGCGCCGCTTCGATGCGGGCTGGCCGGTTGCCGCGCTGGCCCTCGCGGCGGCGCTGGTCCTGGGTCTGCCCGTCGTGGCGCTGGTGGGTCGAGCGCTGCTCGACGGGTCGCTCATGGGGGCGGCGGCGACCCCGGCCGTCCTGGACGCCCTCGTGCTGAGCCTCGCCACGACGACGCTGAGCCTCGCCTTCATGGTTCTCCTGGGGACCCCGCTGGCGCTGCTCCTCGCCCGACGGCGGTTCCGGGGCTCGTGGCTGCTCGAGACCGTCATCGACCTGCCCATCGTCCTGCCGCCCTCGGTCGCGGGCCTGGCGCTGCTGCTGCTGCTGGGCCGCAACGGGCTGCTCGGCCCGTCCCTCACGATGCTGGGGATCGAGCTGCCGTTCACCACGGCGGCCGTGGTCGTGGCGCAGTGCTTCGTCGCCGCGCCGTTCTATGTCCGCTCGGCGCGAACCGGGTTCGCGTCGGTGGATCGCGACCTCGAGGACGCGGCGCGCGTGGACGGCGCCGGTGAGTGGGCGCTGTTCCTGCGGGTCACGGTGCCCCTTGCCTCGAGCGCGCTGGCCGCCGGGCTGGTGATGAGCTGGGCACGGGCGTTGGGCGAGTTCGGCGCCACCATCATGTTCGCGGGCAACATCGAGGGCCGAACCCAGACGCTGCCGCTGGTCGTGTACAGCGAGTTCCAGGCGGCGGGGCTCGACACGTCGGTCGCGGCCGCGGCGATCCTCGTTTTCGCGGCCTTCGGGGTGCTCATCGCCGTGCGGCTGCTGCACTGGGGACGGGCGCTCGACATCCGGTCATCGACCCTGGGCTGATCGGCGGACCTCGCGACGGATCGCGCCCGCTCAGCCCGCCCGCCGCCGCCGACCGGCCGGCTGGCGTCGAACGTGGAGGATCCGGATCGCGCGGCGCCAGCCGTCATGGCGTGCCGGCGGCTCCACAGCGAGCCGGCACAAACAGGCTGGCACCTTCCGGGGCGTCTCGGCCGCGCGTGTGTCCGGGCTCACCCGAACCACCGCTCCGTGTCGGCGCGGGTCGCGCGTGGCCAGATGCCCCGTCCGACCATGGCCGGCCAGGCGGGGAGCGGCATCCCGCGCTCGAGCTCCAGGCGCCGCACCGCGATCGCGACGGCCAGCGGGTCGTTCCCCAGCGCCGCAACCGCGCCCCGGAACGTGGGGTCGGGTCTTGGCATCGCGAGACGATCGAGATCCGCGCTCGCTCGCACTGGTGCCAGTGCAAGTCGGTGCCTCGCGACCGCGAGCACAAACGGCTCCGCGTGCCAGCGTGCCGGCGGTGCCTCATCCCGGACAAGCACGTGGAGCAGCGCCGAAGCGAGCCGGAGCGTGGGTGACACGCCGCGGGGCATCGCGACGAACGGGGTTTCGATCTGGACGTCGGGTGCTGTCATGCGGGTCAGGCTCGTGGGGCACCGTTTTCGGCGCTTGAACGCGACGTGAGCAGTTTGGCGGCCGACGGTTGATCAGCCGATCAGGCCCGCTCGCGTGCTCTCCGCTGCGTCACGGAGCCAGCGGTACCCGTCGAGGTCGATCGACGGCGGGAGGAGGCGGCGAGCCAGTCCTTCCGCAAGGTCGGGGAAGAACCAGGCCATTGCTCGGAGGATCCCGTCGCTGTCCCTGGGCGGAACCACGATATCGGTCAGGCGCGTGACCTCGTCGGGCGCGCCGCCGGGCTGCGTCCCGAGATGCCGTCGGCAGCGGCCGCAGACCATCAGGACCTCACCGGTGATCGAACGCGTGGAGGCGATCTGGCCGGACGGACAATGCCGGCCGCAGGACTCGCAGTCCATCGATAGGGCTCCTCGTGTGCTCCGGAACTGGCGATCGAGTGCCTCGAGGCGACCGGCGGCCGAAGGTGATCCGGTCGTGCGTCGACACTGACCAGCACAGTCCGTGCGCTGCCACCTCCGCCCCGTGAACACGCTGTCAACGATCGCCCCAGATCGACGTGTCGGTGCGGTGTTGAAGTAGGCTCGCGCCATGACCAACGACGGCTATCGCCTTCGCTCCGACCTCGCGCGGTACTACGACCAGGACGCGGCAGCGCGCGCTGTCCGGGGTCTGCCGGACGAGCGCGTCGCACGCCGCGAGCGGTTCATCGGGAGGCTCCGGGAGGAGCGCCGGCATCGGCTGCTCGAGATCGGCACCGGCCCCGGGATCGACGGCGCGGCCTTCCTGGCAGCGGGTTTCGACGTCTCGGGCGTTGACCTGTCCCCGGCTCACGTTGCCCTGGCCCGAGCCGCGGGGATCGACGTGCAGGTCGCTGCTGCGCAGGAGCTTCCGTTCGCCAGCGGATGGTTCGACGCGCTCTGGAGCATGAGCGTCCTGATGCACATGCCAGACCCCGACCTCCACGCCGCGCTCGCCGAGTTCGCCCGGGTCCTCCGACCGGGGGCCCTCGCGGCGTTCGGCATGTGGGGCGGCGACGGGACGCAAGGCCTGCACCCCGACGACACCTTCGACCCGCCACGCTACTTCAACTGGCGGACCGACGAGGCGATGTCGGCGGCCATCGGCCGGCACGCTCGGCTCGAGTCGTTCGAGGTCTTGCCGGTCCAGGCCGCCAACGGCCGAACCTTCCGCTACCAGTGGGTGCTCGCGCGGTTTCCCGGGAAGTTGGGGCGCGGCCGGCCGTAGCGACACGATTCCCGCGGGATGCCATAGTGCCCCCATGGCCGTTCGGACAGTGATCGAGCACGGGACGAAGGACAAGCGGTCGGTCGCGTTCGGCCTTGACTGGCCCGGTTGGAGCCGCGGCGCGAAGAGCCCCGACCTCGCGCTCGAAGTGCTCGAGGCGTATCGGCCGCGCTACCGGCCCGTCGCTCTGCTCGCCGGGATGGGCCGCGAGTTTGACGAGGCCGGTCCGCTCGAGGTCGTGGAAGATCGCGTCGGCACCGGATCGACCGACTTCTGGGGCATCTCGTTCTCGCCAGCCACGGCCGAGCAGGACCCCATGGACGCGACCGATCTGGAGCGCGGCATCACGCTCCTGCGCGCCGCCTGGGCGTACTTCGACGGCGTTGCCGCGCGCGCGTCGCCCGAGATGCGCAAGGGCGCGCGCGGCGGCGGGCGCGACCGTGACGAGATCATCGAGCACACCGTCCGCAACGAGAGCGAGGACTTCGCGAGGCGGGTGGGCCTCCGTGTCGCCGAGGGCGCGATCCGGACGCCCGACGATCTGCGCCAGTATCGAGAGGCCTACGTTGCCGCGATGCGCGCCTACAACGCCGGCGATGTTGCGCGGCGAATGCGCTCATGGACGCTTCCGTTCCTCATCCGCCACTCGGCGTTCCACACGCTCGACCACGCGTGGGAGATGGAGGACAAGGATCTCACGGCGGGAGACCGAAGCTGATCGCAGGCCGGGGATGGAACCCGTCAGGCCGAACCCTGTGTAGCCCGCCCTGGGCTGTGGGTCCCGTCCCTGAAGCCGCCCGCCGCTGCCGCCCGGGACCCCCGCGCGCCGGCGGCCGAGTCGTGCCGGTGTCGCCGCGCGCAGTGGCGTGCGCGGGTCCCGGCCCGAGCCTGGGGTCCGCGGCGCGGCCCGTGCGCGCGGCGGGCGCTCCCGACCCCGACGCAACTCAACGAGCGAGGGACCGGCGGATCGGGGCGCTAGCTGTGGGTCCCGCGCCGACGCCCGCGTGGCCGTTGCGGACGACCCAGCCGCGCAAGGAACGAGCGGCGGGTGCCTGCTCGAGGACGCCGTCGCCGTGCCACCTGCCGGGACGACTCGTGAGCCTGTGCCCCACAGCGATCGCCCGGGCTGACATCATGAGGGGGCGGGGCGAGTCCCCAACGAGGACCCAACGGCGCGGCCCGTCCCGTCGGCGCCGCCGACAATGAGGTGCAGGTCATGCGGATCCTGGTCATCGGAGCGGGCGGCGTCGGCACGGCGGCTGTCGCGATCGCGGCCCGGCGCGGCTTCTTCGAGCACCTGGT
>JAKAMV010000075.1 GCA_021812735.1 Chloroflexota bacterium
ACCGAGCGACGTCCGTCTGCCCACCCCCGAGATCCTCCGCGAGCAGGTGGTGCTCGAGGAGCTCGACCTCGCGCCCGACGGGTCCTTCGCCGTCGTCACCCGGCGTGTGGTGGACGGGGAGGACTACGTGTCGCACCTCTGGGTCGTGTCCCTCCCGGGGGGCGGCGAGCCGCGCCGACTCACCACTGGCCGCTTCCGCGACCGCCGGCCGGCCGTGAGCCCCGACGGCACCCGCATCGCGTTCACGCGCAAGGTCCCGGGCGAGGAGCGGACCGAGCTGGCGGTCCTGCGCTGCGACGCCGGGCCGGGCGACGCGCCCAGCCTGCTCGACCTGGGCGAGCTCCACATGAGTCAGCCGGTGTGGTCGCCCGACGGGAGCCTGATCGCCTTCACCGCCGACGCGGGGCCGCAGCGGTTCATCGTCGGTGAGCGCCCGGCCAACGCAGACGGCACGCGGCCGGAGCCGACGGCCCGAGTGGTCCGGGTCATGGACTACCGCTGGGACGAGATCGGCTACGCGGACCGGCACGCGCAGCTGTTCGTGGTCCCGGCGGACGGCAGCGCCGCCCCGCGGCAGGTCGCCGCCATACCGGGCGGCGTGTCGGGGATCCCCGCCTGGCGTCCCGACGGGCAGGCTTTGGCCGTCACCGCCGACCCCCGCCCGGACGCGGACCGCCGCCCGCGCACCTCGGTCGTCGAGATCCCGCTCGCGGGTGGCGAACCCCGCGACGCCCTCACCCTCGCGGGCCCCGTCCGGGCGCCCGCCTACTCACCAGACGGCCGGTTCATCGCGGGCATCGGCGTGGACGACCCCGACTTCTTCGACGACCTCTCCCCGACCCTGCACGTGGCGCCGGCTGACGGCACCGGCCGGCCATGGGCACTCGCGCCGGACCTGGACCGGCCCGTCGGCAACTGGGCCGACACCGACCTCACCGGCTGGATGGTGGACCAGCGGCCGGGGCCTGTCTGGGCGGCGCCCGACGAGATCGTGGCGCTGGTGACGGACCGCGGCAGGACCCATCCCTGGCGGTTCCGCGTGGACCCCGCGACGGCCCACCCCGCGGGCGACCCCCAGCGCGTCGTGCGCGGCGACGCCATGGCGAACATGCTGGCGGCGTCTGCCGGCGGCACGATCGCCGTGATCGCGACCGTGGGTCCCCGTCCGCCGGAGGTCTGCCTGGCGGAGCCCGACGGAGGCCTGCGCCCGTGCACCACGATGGGCGGCGCCTGGCTCGACGGCGTCGCCTGGCCGGAGATGCGCGTCGTGGAAGCTCCCGGGCCGGGCGGGCCGATCGAGACGTGGATCGCCTCACCGGCCGACGCGGGCGAGCGGCCGCTGCCGACGATCGTGGACGTGCACGGCGGGCCGCTGGGCGCATGGTCGCCGGCGCCAAGCCTCGAAGTGGCGCTCCTGTGCGCACGAGGCTTCCGGGTCCTGCTGCCGAACATCCGCGGCTCGGCCAGCTACGGGCGCGAGTGGATCGCCCCCCAGCTGGGCGACTGGGGCGGACCCGACGCCGACGACGTCCACGCCGCCCTGGACCACGCCGTCGAACTCGGCCTGGCCGACCGCAACCGCCTCGGCGTGCTGGGCCTCTCGTACGGCGGGTTCATGGTCAACTGGCTCGTCGGCACCACGGACCGCTTCCGGGCCGCGGTGTCCGAGAACGGCGTGACCAACCAGGTGAGCGCCTGGGCGGGCAGCGATTCGGGGCCCGAGTACTGTCGGGCGGCGCGGCTGGGCGACCCCACCACGCCGGACGGGGTTGCGAAGCTGTGGCGCCAGTCGCCGCTGCGCAACGTGGCGAGCGTCCGGACGCCGCTGCTGCTGCTCCAGTCCGAGAGCGACCGCCGCTGCCCCGCCTCGGACAACGAGCAGTACTTCGTGGCGCTCCGACAGCTCGGCCGCCAAGTCGAGTTCGTGCTCTACCCGGAGGAGTACCACGTGCTCCAGGCCACCGGGCGCATCGACCGGCGGGTCGATCGCATGACACGGATGGTCGACTGGCTCGAGCGCTTCGTCCTCGGCTGACCCGCACTCTGGACTGCTGGGTAGGGCTCCCCGGCCGGCCGGGGAGCCCTACCCGATCGAGAGCTCCGGTGGCCGCGACGAGATCTGCCGGAGCGCGGCCCGGTTGCCGAGCACCGCGCCGCGTTGGAGCGCCGCCGACTCGGCGAGGCCGCGGGCTCGTGCCATGAGCCAGCCGGCCAGGAACCCCGCGTCGAACGCGTCCCCGGCGCCGGTGGTGTCCTCCGCCCTGACCGGTGCCGTGGCCACCTCGAGGCGAAGCGCGTCGCCTGCCTGCCGCAGCAGCACCGTGGCCCCCTTGCGCCCGCGCTTCACCACCGCGGCCGGGGCCAGCTCGAGCAGGCGCTCCTCGCGGCCCGGGCCCAGCAGCGCACGGGCCTCGCTGCGGGTGGCGAACAGCAGGTCAGGGGCGGACGCCTCGATCAGGCGGATGGCAGCCCGGCGACCGTTGGCCAGCAGCGGCGCCGACGACGAGAGGTCAACCGCCACCAGCGCGCCGCCCGCATGGCCGAGCCGCGCGGCGGCCATGCCCGCGAGCCCCAGCGGCTCGTCGAGCAGGGAGTAGGCCGGCAGGTGCACCGCGGCCGCCCCGGCGAACCACTCCGGGCGCAGGTCCTCGGGCCGCAGCCTGAGCGCCGCGCCGCGCTCCGTCACGAACGATCGCTCGCCGCCCGGCTCCACGAGCACGCCGATCCGGCCCGTGGGCGCGCCGGCAACGCGGACCGCCTTGACGTCCACGCCGTCGGCCGCCACGTCGGCCACGAGCGCACGCCCGGTCGCGTCCCGGCCCACCGCACACACGAGCGTGGGCCGCATGCCGAGCCGGCCCAGCCAGCGGGCCGCGTTTGAGGCGGAGCCGCCCTGGCGCAGCACCACGCGCCCGGTGACGTCGGTGCCGCGGGCCAGGTCACGGCCCGGCGCCAGCACCACGTCGAGCACCAGATCGCCGACGACCACGACCCGCGGCCGGGCGGGGACCCTGTGACGGACGCCGGCCGAGGCGCGCCGCGGCTCGAGGCGTCGGGGGCGAGGCAGGCTCGGCATCGGCCGGAGGATACGCCGACGCGGAGGACTCGCGGGAATCATGTGGACCCGGTGTCGAGACCGCAATCGACGTTGGCGAAGATCAACCCAACCTCACGGGCGCCTCTGTTGCGTTCGCCGCCGGGCGGCGGTCGAATCGTGCTGCGGCGCTCTACCGCCCGGCTGCCGTTTCCAGCCGCGTGGACGCCGCTCGGGGAGCCCGCCGCCTGATGTCGATCGAGAGTCCGTCGCCCGACCGTCTGCTCAGTGCGCCCATCCCCGGTGCTGAGCCGCCGTGGCGGGACCGGCGACTGGCCACGTCCGGCGCAGCTGTCGCGGCGGTCGCGGTCGCGGCCTACGCCCTCCACGCGTCCGGGACACTCGCCGAGACCAGTGCAACGCTCCAGGTCATGGGCTTCGACCCCGACCGGTCACGGCTCATCGCGGACCTCCTGGCCGCCGCCATCGCAACGGCGTCGGGGACGCTGCTGGCCGGTGCCCTCCGGACGTCGCTGCTCGCCGGGTCGGCGGCCGGGCTCCTGCTGTTCGGGCGCACCTTCCTCCGCGAGACGCGCACTGCCGTCGACGCCAGGGGGCCCGCCGGCGCGTTTGACGCGGTCGGGTGGGCCCTGAGCCTCGCCACGCTGATCGTGGCGTTCACCGTGGTCGCCTGGGCCACGGGGTCGCTGGCGCGGATCGTCCGGTCCTGGCTGCTCGACGCGAGCCGGGACCTCGGCGCGTTCACCCAGCACGACCGCAGCGTCCGTCGACTCGGACGGCCGGCCGCTGTCGCGGTCCTGGCCGCCATCCTGGCGATGACGCTGCCGGTCTTCTCCGACATGGTCAACTACAGTCCGGACGCCCACATGCGGGATGGACGGCTGGGGGTGGCCCTCGCGCAGGAGACGACCGGGACCCCGGCCAGCAGCACCGCTGCCGAGGGCTCCAGACTGCTCCTCCCGCCCGAGATGACCCAGGGCGGCAGCGGGACGAGCAGCGTGATGAGGACGGGGACGCCGTGGAGCGCGTGGCAGCCGTCTGGCCAGGGGCAGATCGTCAAGGTCAACGAGCCCGCGCCCTGGGTCGGCGGCACGAGCACCACGGCCGAGCTCCAGATCTACCTGCCACCCGGGTACGCCGCGTCGGGCCGCGCCTACCCCGTGCTGTACGCGGTGCCGTGGGACGCCTCCCTGTGGACCACGGGCGCCAACCTCACGACGATGCTCGACACGATGATCACGACCGGCCAGATCCCGGCCTCGATCGTCGTCTTCGCGGCGCAGGCGGGCGGGCCGTACCCCGCCAGCGAGTGCGTGAACTCGCTCGACGGGCGCGAGTGGTTCGATTCGTACCTCGTGAACACCGTGGTCCCCTACGTGGACGCCTCGTACCGCACGATCAGGACGGCGGCCGCACGGTCGGTGCTCGGCTTCTCGCAGGGCGGGTTCTGCTCCACCATGCTGGTCCTGCGCCACCCCGATGTGTTCGCCACGGCCGTCGCCCTGAGCGGCTACTACGAGGCGGGCGTGCTCTCGAACCAGACCCCGAACGCCTACCGGCCCTTCGGCGGCAACCCCACGGCGGAGTCGCAGTACTCGCCGATCCGGCTGGTCGGGGAGCTGCCGCCCGCGCAGCGCCGCACCGTGCTGCTCATCCTCGAGGGCGACCCGTCAGACCCGTTCTACGGCCCCCAGTACACGGCCATGGTAGGCGCCGCGAAGGCCGCCGGCGTGCCGGTCCTCGCGATCCAGTCCCCTTCCGGGCACGGGTGGCCGGCCGTCCGGGATCACCTGCCCGCGATGCTCGAGGCGCTCGCCCAGCACGAGAACGCGCTGGGGGTGTTCGCGTGAGCGAACCGTCCACCGCCGTCACGGCCGAGCCCGCGGCCCTCGCGCCCGCGGCTGACGCCACCCTCCCGTTCGACGGCCAGGCCGCTGTCGGCCGCTGGGGGACGACCGACCTGATCGCCCTCGTCCCCGCAGTCCTCGTGCTGCTGTGCTCCGTGGCGAGCGACATGGTGGCGCTGCTGGGGGCCGATCCGCTCGGCGTCTGGCGGCTGCTGCCCGCCGGCCCGGTGGCCGGCGACTGGATCGGCGCTGAAGTGTCGAGCACGGCGTTCCTGCTGGTGGGGATCGCCCTGCTCCGCCGCAAGCGCGCCGGCTACTGGATGGCGCTCGCGATGGCGGCCGGAGGGCTGATCGTCCAGGGGGCGACGCTCGACCACCCGATCTCGGTGGCGACCGCAGCGGCGGTCGGCGTGGTGCTGGTCGCGACGCGGGAGCGCTACGACGCCGGGACGGGGCGCCGCGAGCTCGTGCTCGCGATCGCGCTGCTCGGCGTGGCGCTCGTGCTGGCGGCCGGTGCGGCCCTCGCGGCGGCCAACGGCGCCGACGACATCGTGACCGTGGCCGACGGGGTTGGCGCCCTGCTGGACCTCGCCACGCCGGTCGCGGTGCCGGGACTGGCCACCGTGGGCGCCCTCCTCGTCGCAGGGCGCCTCGCCTATGTGCTCGCGTCCGTCCTCGTCCTCGACCCGCGTCCCGACGACCGCTCGCCGGAGGTCCTCGCCCGCGCCCGCGCCACGCTCGAGCGCGTGGGGAGCGGAGCCCTGTACCCATACCAGCTCGCTCCCGAGTGCACCGCCTGGGCCGACGCCGATGGCGCGGCCGCTCTCGCCGTCGCCCACGTGGGGCGTGCCGAGGTGGCGCTCGGCGACCCGTCCGGAGCGCCCGCCGCAGCCGCCTCTGTGCTGGACGCCTGGCTGGAGCGCTGCCGCCGATCCGACGTCGTCCCGACGGTCTACCAGGCCACTGACGCCCTCGCCCGCCGACAGCGCGCCCGCGGCTGGCTCTCGGTCACCGTCGGGCGCGAAGCTGTGCTGGATCCCGGCGCATTCGACCTCTCCACCCCCCGGATGGCCAACCTGCGCCACACGATCACGCGGTCGCGCAGGGGGGGCGTGTCCACCGTGTGGTCCGCCGAGGGGGTCGCTGGCCTGCCAGACCCGGGGACCGTGGCCGGGCTCATCGCGCTCGACGCCGCCTGGCGCAGGTCCGCCGGGCCGTCGATGGGATTCACCGTCGGCCGGTTCGATCCCCGTGCCGTCGGCCCGTCGGCGATCGCCGTGGCGCACGACGCCGACGGCAGGCCGACGGCCTTCTGCGTCCTGCGCCCGACCGGTGCGGACGGCGGCTGGGTGCTCGACATCATGCGGCGCGAGCGCGACGGCGTGCCCGGCGCCCTCGAGGCCAGCCTCGCGGCGGCGGTTGCGGGCCTTGGGGCCCTGGGCGTTCGCCGGCTCTCCCTCGGGCTGGCCCCGCTCACGGGCCTCGACCCCGCCTCCCCGAGCCGATCCGAGCGCTGGCTCGCGCGTGGGGCACGCCTTGCCCGGCCCTTCTACAACACTGACGGTCTGGCCTTCTTCAAGGACAAGTTCGCGCCCGTGTGGGAGCCCCGCTTCCTGCTCGTCCCTGGCTGGACGTCGCTCCCGACCGGGGTCATCGCCCTGCTGCGGCTGCATCTCGGCGGCAGCTGGGGGCGCGTCGTCAAGTCCGTGGCGTCTGGGGTGGCCCAGGCTCGCTGAACGCGTCCGGCGAGATGTGGGGAGTCCGCACGAACCGTGTCGGGCCCGGCGTTCGGGCCACCCGGAGCCATGCCGCCGGGAGCACCAGCGGCCAGAGGCCGGCGAACACCGCGACCGCCACGGCGCGCACGAGTCGCGGCAGGGGGGCGAAACGGGCCTGCGGGAGCCGGGCCGCGGGGGCGGGCAGTCCGTCCTCGAGCGCGGACCAGGCGAGGATCACGGCGGCCGAGCCGTACCCCACGGTGAGTGCCGCCAGGAGCCGCCGCGCCGATGCCGCCGAGACCGAGGCTCCGCGCTCGCCGCCGGCTCGTCGACCGCGCCGGCGCGCGGGCATCCACCGGTCGCCAGACGCCCGCAGCGCGATGCCCAGGACCGCCCACGGCAACACGGCCTGCGACGCGTAGCCGACCACCTCGGCTCGCCGCCGCAGCGGCACGCGAGCGTCCAGCGAGGCGGGGACGACAAGGCGCACATCGCGCCGGACCGCGCCCTCCGCCCAGCGCAGCCGCTGCGCCAGGAGCGAGCGCACCGACAGGACCGGCTGCTCCCACACCTCGAGGTCGCGAGGGCGGGGCACGCCGCGACCTGCGTGGAGATACCAGCGCGTCGCAAGCTCGAGGTCCTCGCACAGGGCATCGGCCGGCCATCCGCCGAGCGCCTCGAGCGCCTCCGTCCCGATGACCATGCCGTCGCCGCGGAACTCGGCGGCACCGCCCAGCGCAAACCTGGCCCGCGCGATTTGGTCGTCCACGGCCTGCTCCCCGTCCTGGGCGAACGCCAGCGCCCGCGCCCACCACGCGCGCGCGCCGCGGCCCGCGGGGCGGAGCATCCGTCGCCGTGCCTGTGCCACACCGTCGGGGCGGGCTGCCGCGCGCGCCCGCTCGACGAAGCCGCGGGTGAGCCGCGCGTCCGCGTCCAGCACGACGACCACACCCGGCGCCGCGGACGCCGCGCGGAGGGCGGCGGCCTTCGACCCGGACGGCGCCGGGAGCCGGATCACCGATGCCTCGCGGCCGAGGACGTGCGCCTCGATCGCCGCGGCGGCGAGATCGCCGGTCCCGTCGACCGATCCGTCGTCCACCACGGTGAGCGCCATCGGAGCCGACCGGGCCGCCGCCGCGTCTGCCACCAGCTGCGCGATGACCGGCGCCTCGTCGCGTGCGGGGACGAGGAGCGTGACCGTGCTCGCTCCTTGGGATCCTCGGGCCTGCGGTCCGTCCCGCCCCGGCTCGCGCGCGGCCCTGCCGAGCCGGGCCAAGAGCATCGCGCCCGCCGGGAGCGTGGCCGTCAGCACCTGCAGCGCCCCAGTGACACGCCGCGAGCCCGGCCCCGCATAGCCCGCCAGGAGCGCCGCCAGCGGGATGAGGAGCGCCCGGCGCCGCACGACCCCTGCTGCCGGCACCTGCGCCGGCGGCAGGACGCGGGCGGCAGGGGCGGGGCTCGGCATGGGTCGAGCATACGGCGGCGCGGTCGATCTGCCGGGCATCGCCGCACATCACGGCTGGCGTCCGCAAGACCCCCGGTCGGGCGGATGCCCCCCACCGCCGTGGTGGACGAGTCTCATCCGAACGTCAACCTGCACGAGGTTGCTGCCGAGGCGGACGCATGGCAGCGTCGTGCCTGCCGTCAGTCGGGCGTCGCCGGGCTGCGGCACGCCGAGGAGCACCTGATGCGCGCGCCAGTGTCCGCCCCCCAGTCCGTCCCGGTCGAGCCGGCTGCGCCGGGTCCCGTGCGCGGCGGGCGTCGACGGGTCCTGGGGGCGCTGGCCGCCCTCGTCCTGCTCGGTGCAGGCGGCGCGCTCGCCATGCACCAGCTGACGTCACCTCCCGCGGACCCGCGCGCCGCGTCCGCCGTCTCGGGCGACAGCGTGCCGGCCGGCGGGGTCGCCAGTGGTGGCTCCAGTCCGGCAGGCGCCGGTGCGCCGTCCGGAGCCGGCGGCCCGGGCGGGTCGCCAGCGTCGGCGCCCGCCAGCGCAGCGTCGGGCCCGGCGGCGGGCGCCGCGTCGGGGGCATCGTGGACGACTTGGAGACCGCAGGGGCGCGGCTCGCTGACGACGTTCGCGCTCCCCGCGCCTTGGACGGGCGGCGTGGTCCGCCAGGTCAAGGTCGTCGTCTATCTGCCCGCCGGCTACGCCACCTCGACGCGGGCGTATCCCGTCGTCTACGAGGCCCCGTTCTCGTTCAACCTGTTCGAGAACTGGATCGGGCTGCAGGCGATCCTCGACGCGAAGATCGCGTCGGGCGCGCTCCCGGCCTCGCTCTACGTGTTCGTGCAGCCGGCGCACAGCCCGATCCACGACACGGAGTGCGCCGACTCGGTGGACGGCAGGCAGAAGGTCGACACCTTCGTCTCGTCCACGCTGGTCCAGACCGTCGACCAGCGCTTCCGGACCATCCCGACTGCCGCCGCGCGTGCCGTGATGGGCTTCTCGCAGGGGGGCTTCTGCGCCGCGATGCTCGCCCTGCAGCACCCGGACGTCTTCGCCACGGCGATCTCCATCAGCGGCTACTACGAGGCCGGCATCCGGAGCGGTCAGACCCCAGTGGCCTGGATGCCGTTCGGCGGGCTGGCAGCGGCCGAAGCCGCGGCATCGCCCGTGCGGCTCGTGACCCGGTTGACGCCGGCCCAGCGGCAGACGACGCTGCTCGTCCTGGAGGCCGATCCCGCACAGCCGTTCTACGGGCCCCAGTACACGGCGATGCTCGCGGCAGCGCATCGGGCCGGCGTGGCCGTCGTCGCCGTGCCCATGCAGGCCCCGCACTCGTGGCCCGTCGTCGCCGCCTCGTTGCCGATGATGCTCGCGGCGCTCGCCCAGCACGAGGCCAGGCTGCACGTCTTCGGCTGAGCCGCCGAAGGTCATCGGGGCCGTCGCCCTCGACCGCGGTGTCGCGCCGGCGCTCCACGCGGGCCCGAGGGCAGCGTCGATCCGCTCGACGGGCGCCCCGCGGCCCGACCCGGCAGGCCGTCCTCGCCCGGGGCCGCATCCACCGCCGGTCGCCGGTCGGGCGGGCGCCCCGTCGCGGATCAGGGCCCGAGCGCGCCCCCGCTGTACGATGGACCTCCCGGCGACCGCGCGCCGGACCTCCTCGATGCCCACCGGAGAACGCCATGACCCTGCCGGACGCCCGCCTCGAGCGGCTTGCCGTCGATACGATCCGAACGCTGTCGATCGACGGCGTGCAGCAGGCGAACTCGGGGCACCCCGGCGCGCCCATGGGGGCCGCCGCCATGGCCTTCGCCCTCTGGACGCGGCACCTCCGCCACGCGCCGACGCACCCGGACTGGGCCAACCGCGATCGCTTCGTCCTGTCGGCCGGCCATGCGTCGATGCTGCTCTACTCGCTGCTCCACCTCACGGGCTACGCCGTCACGCTCGACGATCTCAAGGCCTTCCGCCAGTGGGGGTCGGTCACGCCAGGCCACCCCGAGCACGGCCTGACCGCCGGCGTGGAGGCGACCACCGGGCCGCTGGGGCAGGGCGTCTCGAACGCGGTGGGCATGGCGATCGCCGAGCGGCGGCTGGCCGCCGAGTTCAATCAGCCGGGCCACACCGTCGTCGACCACCACACCTACGCCGTCTGCTCGGACGGCGACCTGCAGGAGGGCGTCAGCGCCGAGGCGTGCTCGCTCGCCGGCCACCTGCGGCTCGGCAAGCTGATCGTGCTGTACGACGACAACCACATCCAGCTCGACGGGCCCACCGCGCTCGCGTTCAGCGAGGACGTGCCGGGTCGGTTCGCCGCGTACGGCTGGCACACCCAGCGCGTGGAGGACGGCAACGACGTGGCGGCCGTGAGTGCAGCGATCGACGCCGCGAAGGCCGATCCCCGTCCGTCGATCATCGCCGTCCGCACCCACATCGGCTTCGGCAGCCCCAACAAGCAGGACAGCCAGAAGAGCCACGGCGCGCCGCTGGGCCCCGATGAGGTGCGCCTCACCAAGAAGGCGTACGGCTGGGATCCGGACAGGACGTTCTACGTCCCGGCCGAGGCGGCCGCGCTGTTCCGCGCCGCGGTGGGCGAGGGCGAGGCGCGCGTCGCGGACTGGAACGCCCGCATGGACGCGTACGCGGCCGCCTTCCCGGAGCTCGCGGCCGAGCTGCGCCGACGGCTCGACGGCCGCAAGCCGGAGGGCTGGTCCGCGGCCCTGCCGAGCTGGGAGACGGGCACCGAGGTGGCCACCCGGAACGCCAGCCAAGACGCCATCCAGGCGCTCGCGGGGGTGCTGCCGGGGCTGTTCGGCGGCTCGGCGGACCTGTCCGAGTCCAACCTCACCGACGTGAAGGCCAACGGCCTCGACAGCTTCGAGGCCGACAGCCCCGGGCGGAACCTGCGCTTCGGCGTCCGCGAGCACGCGATGGGCGCCATCGCCAACGGCATCGCCTGCCACGGCGGCTTCCTGCCGTACGTCGCCACCTTCCTCACGTTCAGCGACTACATGCGGGGCTCGGTGCGGCTGGCCGCGCTGTCCGGCCTGCACGTCGTCTACGTCTGGACCCACGATTCCATCGGCCTGGGCGAGGACGGCCCCACCCACCAGCCCGTCGAGCACTACGCGGCACTGCGCGCGGTCCCCAACCTGTGGTTCGTGCGGCCGGGCGACGCGAACGAGGCGGCCGCCGCGTGGGCGCTCGCGGTGGAGCGGCCGGAGATCGAGGGTGCCGGCCCCGGCCCGGTGGCGCTGGCGCTGACGCGTCAGAAGCTGCCCACCCTGCCGGGCACGGCGGAGCGCGCCCGCGACGGGGTGCGACGCGGCGGCTATGTGCTCCGCGAGTCCTCCGGCGGCTCGCCCCAGCTCATCCTCATCGCGACCGGATCCGAGCTGTCGCTGTGCGCCGCGGCCGTAGACGCCCTCGAGGCCGACGGCATCCCGACGCGGGTGGTCAGCCTCCCCTGCTGGGAGCGCTTCGACGCGCAGGACGCCGCGTACCGCGAGTCCGTCCTGCCGGGGGCGGTGCGCAAGCGCCTCGCCGTCGAGGCGGGCGTGTCGTTCGGATGGGAGCGCTACGCGGGCGACGAGGGCGCGGTCCTGGGCCTCGACCGGTTCGGCGCCAGCGCCCCCGCCGGCGCCCTGCAGAAGGCGTTCGGGTTCACCGTGGACAACGTGGCGGCCACGGGCCGGCGGATCGTGCGGGAGAGCCTGCGCGGACGGGTGGGCGTCAGCGGGCCCGTGGCGGGCGAGCCGCACCACCACCACGGCTGAGCCCAGCAGGAGGTCCGTGTCATGCGTATCGTGTTGGCCGCCGACCATGCCGGGGCGGCGTTCAAGGGGGAGTTGATCGCCAAGCTCCGGGCCACCGTGGGCGACGCCCACGAGCTCATCGACCTCGGCGGCGACGGCTCCGATCCGCTCGACGACTACCCGGACTTCGCCCGGGCCTTGGGCCGGGCGATCCAGGAGGGTCGCGCTGACCGGGGCATCCTGGTCTGCGGCTCCGGCGTGGGAGCCTCGATCGCCGCCAACAAGCTGCGCGGCGTCCGGGCGGCCATCTGCCACGACACATACTCGGCGCACCAGGGCGTGGAGCACGACGACATGAACGTGCTCACGATGGGGGCTCGGGTGATCGGCGTGGAGCCGGCGGTCGAGTGCTCGCTCGCGTTCCTGGCGGCCGCGTTCAGTGGCCAGCCGCGGCATCGACGACGCCTCGACAAGGTGCTCGCGATCGAGGCTGAATCGATGGGCGGGGCCTGAGGCCGAGGAACACGTGCAGGCTGAGCCGCGCATCGAATGCTCCTTCGCGGGACGGCAAGGCGTCGCGTCGCGCAACCGCTGACCCGCGTGGCGATGCACCAACGATGAGCTGGTCGGGGCCGGAGGATTTGAACCCACGGTTCCCACATGCCGGATCGTGGTGCCGGAGTGGATCTACGGGCGCTCGGCCGCGTCCGGCATAGTCCTGCTGTGGGCAGGCGCCCTCCTGGCGACCGACATCTCTGCACAGCGTCGGGGTCTGACCGAGTCGACGTTGCGAACGTGGGTCAAGTCCGGGCGAGCGCGCGCGCCCTCGCGGAGAAAGTCGGCATCCCAGTCGACGATCGCCTTGAAAACCTCTCGTCTAGCAGGGCAGCGTCCCATATTCCCGCCCTGCACCCTCCCACGACCGAGCGTGGTTTCTCGCCCGCCTCGATAGCGTTGGGGAAGGTCAAGTGCTATGTGACTTGATGTCGTACCCGACATGACTCGTCGCAACCCTGGGACGATGTGAATGATTTCACACAGCCTCGGCCATGAGCCACTCCGACGGCGGGGGGTAGGCCGACCGGCAAGGCGAAAAGGGGGACGTGCGCAATGATGAGCCGACGTGCGCTGGCTGCGGCATTCGCCACGACAGTCATCCTGATGTCGATCACCCTAGGGCCAGTGACGGCAGCCTCGAGCCCAATTGAGACGGCGCAGGCCAGCGTGACTGTCGCTGCGAGCCAACCGAGCACAGATTGGCTGGCCCATGCAAGGATCGTCCGCTTGGACTTCGGCCTGCCAGCCGATGACGCAACGCTGGTGAGGCTCGCGAGCGGGGGGGACGTTGGGAGCGGTCAGTGGGGAATTCCGATGACCGCCGACGAGGAGGCCAGGCTCGATCTCATGGGGCGTATGACATTCGCGAACGAGATCACGAAGGGCGTGCTGCCATACACGGAGAATCTCGCTACCTATGCAGGCGCGTGGATCGACGAGCTGCAGAACGGCTCACTCGTCATCATGCTGACCCAGGCGGACGCCGCAACGGAGGCGACGATTCGGTCCCTTCTCCCCGCCGACAGCCGAGGCCTCCGATTCAGCATCGTCTCGACACCCTATGCGACACTCGTCTCGGCCGCGGAAGCCGTAGCCGCCAACTGGGATGCCGCGTTGCCCAACGTCCCCCTCTATCAGGCTGGCGTTGATACGGTGTCGAATCAGATCGACACCCAAGTTCCGGCCTCCGACGTTGCCGCCGCAATGGCGAAGATCGGCTCGCTCGGCCTGGCGCAGGGCGTCCGTGTGGCGGTCACCGCCGGTGAACCGTCGCAGGATGTGACCTGCACCGATCGTGACCATTGCTACTCCCCCCTCGTGGCTGGCGATGTGATCCGCAATGGGTCCACGAGCTCAACGGGCACGTGCACCATGGCGTGGCACATTGCTTTGAGCGGCGGTGACAAGCAATTCATGACCGCTGGCCACTGCGGGCGCTACTACCTGCCCTCGGTGAGCTGGTACCACAAGGGCTATGGGTACATCGGCGACGACGCCTCGAATCTCGAGGACCTCTCAAGCACCAAGAAGGATGAGATGAGGATTCAGATGCCTGACGCGCAGGCCTCTGACCTTGTCTACTCGGTGGGCGGGATCATGAGCAGCGCTGCGCTGCCGGTCGTTGGTGAGGCTGTGTGCGTGAGCAAGGGGATCTCCAACTCGATCCAGTGCGGCACAGTGACGTCCACGTGGACGTCGTGGACGAGCAATGACTGCAATCCCGCATGTACAGTGTGGGGAGGGGCGACGAGCGGGCTCACGGCCTCGCCTGGCGACAGCGGCTCGCCCATCTACCAGACCTACTCTGCAGGTGGAGACAGCTACATCGTCCCGGTCGGTGTCCTGGACACAGCTGGCGGGCTCTTCGCTCGAGTGGTCGACGCGCTCACCTACTGGGGAGCGTCGATCGTTCCCTAGCACCCGCGAAGGCGCACGAGAGCGGAGGTCACCCGTCGCCCTCGTGCGCGCAACGATAGTCGCTGGGATAGTCGCTGGCTGGAGGGTTCCGTCGATCGTGCTTGCAGATTCGGGCCGTACGACCGTGCCGCGGCTGTGTCGATCCCACCGACTTGTCGAGCTGGACTCCTGCTCGTTGATCACACCACCTGTCCACGGCGTGTCCGATGATGGGGCGGTGGATCGACCATGAGGCCGGTGGAGTCGAGGAGGAGGATGCGGGACGTGTCACGGTTGGTGATCGCGGGAATCGGCATGGCCCTTGCCGCGCTGATGGCCTCGTCGCCTGTCGCGGCCGCGGGAGGCAGGGTGTCCATCGAGCTGGAGGGGCCGGTGGCCCACCTGCCCACCCCGCGGCCCGACTACGCGCTCGAGGTGGACGGGCGGGCGTGGACCATCGGCCAGACGATGGTCGGGGCCAGCGTGGCCCTCGAGGTCAGCGGACCGGTGGTGGTCCGGCTGCGCGCGCTGCCCGGGTGCCAGGCCGTCGTGATGTTCGTGGCGCAGCCGGGCTCCTCGCACATCATCCGGTTCCTGGGGCAGGGCGCGTTCCGCGTGGAGGACTGGACCAAGAACGGGCTCGATCTCCTCAACGGGCTGCCCGCAGGCGGACCCCCGATCTGCGCCCCGCTGCCGGACACATCGACGGCGCTCGCTGCTCGTCCGCCCGGCGGCACCCGTGGTGCGCCGTGGGTCCTGCTCGCCTGCGGGGCGGGCGCGGCGCTGGCGACCGCGCGGCGAGCCCGCCGCCGCCATGCACGCATGATCCGCCTCGCGGGATGACGCCGAGCGACCGGGCCGAGGCCTGTTCGAGGGAATCGACATCCTCGGGCGGCTGAGGCGAGGACCTCGCGGTCACGTCCCTAGTGTCCCGAATCGCTGGTCGCTGGCCGCTTCCGGACCGCCTTGGCCAGGATCTCGTCCGCCGTCTTGACCCAGGTGAACGGGCTGGCGCCGTCGTTCCACTGAGCGGTGAACGTATCGATCATCGCGACGAGCTCCTTGACACTGCCGAAGCTGCCCCTGCGGATCGCCTGGCGGGTGAGGATGCCGAACCACGTCTCGACCTGGTTCAGCCACGAGGCCGAGGTGGGTGTGAAGTGGAAGGTGAACCGCTTGTGGCCCGTCAGCCACGTCTGCACGTCCGGTGTCTTGTGGGTGCTGACGTTGTCGAGGATGACGTGGACCTCCCCCTTCGGGTACGCCCGCGCGACGAGGCGCAGGAAGCCCAGGAAGTCGTCGGCGGTGAGGCGCCCCCGGGCTTGGTTCGTGACCCGGCCGGTCGCCACCTCAAGCGCGGCGAACAGGCTCGTCGTGCCATTGCGCTTGTAGTCGTGGGTGTGGCGCTCGACCTGGCCCGGCCGGAGCGGGAGCATCGGCTGCGTTCGATCGAGGGCCTGGATCTGGGTCTTCTCATCGACGGAGAGCACGATCGCCCGCTTGGGTGGCGCGAGGTACAGCCCGACCACATCGCGGACCTTGGCCTCGAGATGGGGGTCGGTGCTGAACTTGAACGTTTCCGTCCGGTGCGGCTGGAGGCCGGCCTCCTTCCAGATCCGCTGGACCGTCCGAGTGCTCATGGCGACTTCGCGGGCGAGCCGGCGCGAGCTCCAGTGGCTGAGGCCCGCCGGTGGCTCCGAGAGCGTGAGGGCGATGACCCGATCACGGTCCGTCCGCCCATAGACCCGCTCGCGTCCGGGCCGCGGCGCATCGTGCAGCCCGGACACACGATCCCGCTCGAACCGCCGACGCCAGAGCAGGACCGTCATCGGGGCGACTCGCAGCTCGGCTGCGATCCGGGCGTTCGGCTGGCCCTCGACGGCACGCAGCACGATCCGGGCTCGGGTGGCCAGGCGTTGCTCGGTCCGGCCCGCACGCGCCAGCGCTCGGAGGGCCGCCAGTTCAGGGTCATCCACGGTCAGCGGAGGAGCGGGATGGTTCGGCATGGGCAGCATCGTAGCTGCGATCTCGCCAAACATCTAGCCTTCTCCGCGCCGAGACACCAGTGAAGGGTGCTGGCGCGCCCCTCAAACCGTCGAGCGAGGAGAGCTGGGCAGGCTAACCTTTCGGGTCGTCGAAGCTCGAGAGGTGTGCCATGCCCAGCGCCCTGAGCGTACTCCAGGACCACACCGTCCTCGAGTGCCGCTCGCTCGACCGCCTGTACCTCAACGCGTACATCCCGGAGCTCCAGCGGCCGGAGACCGTCAAGCGGTTCCTCGAGCGCGAGCGGACGCCGATCGCCTCGCCGGCCCTCTTCCAGGCCAGGTCGGACGCCTTCGTCAAGGACCTCCGCGCCTATGCCGAGGCCCACGGCGCGCCCTGGATCACCTTCGAGCGCGGCGAGCGCAAGGAGGACCGGATGAAGCCGCTGTTCGCGGCGGCCGAGCAGCGCCTCCTGCCGGGGCTCGTCGCGGTCGGCGTGGCCCAGGAGCGCTCGAGCGGCTGGAAGGGCGCGAAGCGCGCCCTCGACCGGGGCGGCTTCACGTTCGGCTTCAGCCGCGTGAGCGTCTACGTGAACCAGTACTACTGCTACCTCTGGGACGCCGACTGGGGGCCGTCGTTCATCAAGCTGTCGGGCTACGCGCCGTGGGGCGGCCGGGTCTGGCTCAACGGCCACGAGTGGGCCAAGCGCCAGCTCGCCAGGCGCGGCGTCGGGTTCGCGAGTCTCGACAACGGCTTCCGCTCGGTCGACGACACGGCGCTCCTCGACGAGCTCACGGACTCGCTCGGCGCCGACGAGATCCGCGCCTACTTCGCGCGCTGGATGGCCCAGCTGCCCCAGCCCCTCACGGCCGAGGACCGCGCGGCCGGCTACGGCTACGCGCTCTCGATGCTCCAGGTCGAGGTATCCGACACCCGCGTCTTCGACCGGCCGGTCCGGGCCCGCCCGTGGTTCGAGGCGACGATCGGGGAGCAGCTCACCCTGGGCCGGCCCGAGACGGTCAGCCTGCTCTTCCAGCGCCGGCCCAACCGGCGCAGCAGCTGGCGCTTCGAGACGCGGGTCGTGAACGCCTACACGAGCCCGACGATCACGTTCCGCTACAAGCACTCGACGGTGAAGCAGTACCTGAAGGAGGGCCTCGCCCTCTGGACCGAGACGACCGTCAACGACGCCTACGACTTCGACCTCGGCCGGCGCATCGACAACCTCGCCTCTGTCCGAGCGCGGGGCGACGCGATCAACGCCGCGCTCCTCGAACACGAGGCCAACGCCGAGACCGCCCGGCTCGAGGGCCCCGAGCTCACCGACCTCGTCCGGCCAAGGGTGGCCGACGGTCGGCGGATCGCCGCCCTCCGGCTCGGCGATCCGCGGGTCATGGCGCTCCTTGCGGCGGTGGTGATGTTCAGCCACCTCCCCGCGGGCTTCAGCAATGCCCAACTCCGGCGACACGTCGCCGCGCTCCTGAGCGTCCCGCTCGGGGAGTACACGAGCGCACGCATGACCTACGACCTCGGCCGCCTCGCCGGCCACGGCCTGATCGAGCGGGTCGCCAAGAGCCACCGCTACCGCCTGACGGCGAACGGCCTCCGCCAGTGCGCCCTCCTGACCAAGCTCGCCGACCGCGTCCTCGACCCTGGGCTGGCGCGCTGCGGCCCGCAGGTTCCGGCCGGCAAACCCTGGGACGCCTTCGATCGCTCGATCGGCGTCCTACTGGCGCGCGCCAACCTCCCCGCCTGAGCTCAAACTTCGCTCAAATGGTCAGCAGCGATCCGTGCAAGCAGGGCTAGCGTCGTCCGCGATGGCGGCTACAACGATTCAGTCCGGGCGGCGGCGCTCGTCACGTCGCACGCGGCCCGAAGTTCAACCATATGAGCAGGACCACCACGAGCAGAATGCCGCCCAGGATGACGATTGCCCGGATCCAATCGCGGGTCCGGATGTTCGCCTTCTGATCCTCGTCTGGCTCCACGTACGTCACCTCGTCTCGTATCTTCATCCCTCGATACCTTCGCGTGCAATCCCCGCCGGGGCGGCGCGATGCGTCGGGCCCCATGTCGCCGCCGACGGTGTGCGAGGGCAGCAGGGCGATGGGACCGGCGCGTCAAACGCTCCGCAGTCACCGGATCTACTGGTCCAACCTACTGCCTCCAGTGACCGACGCGATCTTGGAACCACGACTCGGCCGCCGCCTCTTCCTCCGGCGCTGCGGCAGACTGCACAGGGATCGGCGCCGCCGGGATCTGTAGGGGTCCCCTCCCGGCGTCCGCCGGACCCGCCAGGGTGTCCCTGGGCCGCCCACAAGCTGCGGCTACGCCGCCCTAGTGAAGGCCGTACCGCCGTTCTCGCTTGACGAAAGCCTCCTCGCCTCCCTCGAGTAGCCGACAGATGGCCTCACGGATCTCCGGCAGTTCGAGACCGCCGGCGGTGTAGCTGACCTCCGGCAGCGAGCGGGGGCTCCGCCGCACCGACGACGCCATGATCACCTGGTCCGAGTCGGTGTTCACGACCAGGTTGTGGGTGACCATGATGATCTGCCGCCTCGCCGCGGGTCGTGACGGTCAGGACTCTCAGGCGCAAACACGCCCGGCATGTACTCAAGATCGTGATCGGCGCCGATCGGTCGAGCATCGACGGCGAAGCTGTCAACCTCTCGACCACGTTCTGACCTGCGGCTCCGCTCCGGTTGCGCGAGGGAACGAGGCGAAGCGCCGCCGGCTGAGGACGCCCGGCGGCAACCGCCCGCCCTCCGGCCTCCGGCGAGGGCCGAGGGACCGTTCGGCCCGTGTACTGGCAAAATAGAACATGCGTTCTGGTCGGAGCGAGAGGAGTAGCGCCGACGATGACATCCGCCATCGAGGTGTACCCGCAGGACGGCCCGCGGTTCCGCGACCCTCACGTGGCACTTCAACGACCACGGCTCCTCGCCGCGCGCAGCCGGGCGGAGGCAGCGGGCCTATCCCGCGCGCAGCGCCTCGACCACCGGTCCGAACGCCTCGACGCTCGCGAGCCGGTTCGGCCGCAGCTGGACCTGCACGTGGTCGAGGCCGAGATCGCGGTACCGGCGCAGCCCGGCGGCGATCTCGTCAGGCGTCCCGCGGATCGGATCGTCCCAGGAGCCCCGCTGGTCGGGGTCGTCGTCAGGCTGCGCCGCCGCGCCGATCTCGACGAGGGCCTCGGCGGACCGCCTGATCGAGCGGGGATCCCGGCTCACGGCGAGGCAGGCGCCGCCCAGGTCCGCAAGCATCGGGCGAAGACCCGCCGGCGTGCGCATGCCCGCGTTCCACTCGTCGGCGAGCTCGGCGCACAGGCGCAGCATCCGCGGGCCGGCGGCGCCGACCATCAGAGGCAGGCCGGCCGGCCTGGGGCCCCGTGGGGCGAGGATCGCGCCGCGGGCCGAAACGACGGCACCCTCATGGTCGGCGCGCCCGGTCCGCAGCATCGCCGCGGTGATCCGGAGGCCGTCCTCGAAGCGATCGAACCGGCGCTCCCACGGGAAGTCGTAGGCGTCGAACTCGGGCCGATTCCAGCCGGCGCCCAGCCCGAGGACGACGCGCCCGCCGGACACGTCGTCGA
>JAKAMV010000810.1 GCA_021812735.1 Chloroflexota bacterium
GTGGTCGGTCGCCAGGCGAACCTCGACCGGCACCGTACACTCCATCTAGAGCCCCTCCTCGTCTGCTGGTTTGCTGACACCAACAGCGTACGGACGGGGCTCAGCCCGTTGCCGCGTCAGCCAGCACAGAGAATGGGATGCTTACCGTGTCGAGAATGGGGATCGCCCCGCGCGTCGCGGCGGTCTATACTCCGGCGAAGCCTGGCGCCGTTCTCGAGGGCGGCATCCGGGTCGTGAAGACGAGCACCCACCGGTCCGAACGAGCTCTCGCCCGTCGGCGACGCACTGTACCCGGAGGAGCGCGCATGCCGCTACGGTCGGATTCCGAGAACTTCGCCCTCATCCGCGTCATCGGGATCGGCGGTGGCGGCAGCAACGCCGTCAACCGGATGATCCGCGCCGAGATGATGGGCGTCGAGTTCATCGCCGTGAACACGGATGCTCAGGCTCTGCTCCAGTCGGACGCGCCCCACAAGATCCGCATCGGCGACAAGGTCACCCGCGGACTCGGCGCCGGCGGCGACCCCGCCATTGGGCAGCGCTCGGCCGAGGAGGACCAGGAGAAGATCTACGAGGCCCTCAAGGACTCGGACATGGTCTTCCTCACGGCCGGCATGGGCGGCGGTACCGGATCGGGGGCCGCGCCCGTGATCGCCGAGATCGCCCGCGAGGTCGGCGCGCTCACGATCGGCGTCGTCACCAAGCCCTTCTCGTTCGAGGGCGCCAAGCGTCGCATGGTCGCGGAGAAGACCACCGAGCTGCTGCGCGAGAAGGTCGACACGCTGATCACGATCCCGAACGACCGGCTCAAAGACGTGGTGAGCAAGAACACCTCGATCGTCGACGCCTTCCGTGTGGTGGACGACGTGCTGCGGCAGGGCGTGCAGGGCATCAGCGACCTGATCACGGTGCCCGGCCTGATCAACCTCGACTTCGCCGACGTGCGGACGATCATGAAGAGCGCCGGCTCCGCGCTGATGGGGATCGGGCGCGCGAGCGGCGAGAACCGCGCCTCGGATGCCGCCCGCCAGGCCATCGCGAGCCCGCTCCTCGAGGTCAACATCACCGGCGCGCAGGGGCTCCTCTTCAACGTGACCGGTGGGCCGAACCTGGGGCTCTTCGAGGTCAACGAGGCTGCCGAGATCATCAAGGAGGCCGCGGACCCCGAGGCGAACATCATCTTCGGCACGGTCATCGACGAGCGCATGGGCGACGACGTCATGATCACCGTGATCGCCACCGGCTTCGACTCGACCAAGCGGCGCGAGTACGCGACGGCGGCGCCCGAGGCCTCGGTCCGCGCGGGCCGCGAGAACCGGGATTTCCTGCGCGAGCTCGAGCGCGAACGGGAGCGCGAGCGCCAGCGGCTGGAGCGCGCCGGCGTGCCCGACCGGGCCACCGAACGGCCTTTCGAGTCGCCGGCACCGACGCCCGCGCCAGCCCAGCGGCGCCCGACGTACGACGAGGTCGACCTGGACATCCCGGCCTTCCTGCGCCGGAACCGGTAGGGGTGGCCGCCTGACGGAACGGGAGCGCGGAGCGGCGGCGCGGCAGATCGAGTCGGCCGAGCACTTCGCGGCTGCGCGGGTAACCCTGCTGGCCCGCATCGCGGTGGCGTGCGCGCGGGTGGGCCGTGACCCATCCGAGGTGACACTCGTCGCGGTCACCAAGACCGTCCCGCCCGAGCGCGTGCGCGCGGCGGTTGCGGCTGGGTTCACGACCCTCGGCGAGAACCGCGTGCAGGAGGCCGCGCCCAAGATCGCCGCGCTGGCGGGCGAGCCGGTCCGCTGGCACCTCATTGGGCCGCTGCAGTCGAACAAGGTCGGTCGGGCGGTGGCGCTCTTCGACGTCGTGGAGACGGTCGACTCGCTCGCGTTGGCGCGTCGGCTGGACCGCCTGGCCGGCGAGCGGGGGCGCGACGCGGTGCCGGTCCTGCTCGAGGTGAACGTGGACGCCGACCCGGCGAAGGCCGGTTACGACGTCGCCCAGGTGGCCGCCGATCTTCCCGAGCTGGTGGCCCTGCCGCGGCTGTGCGTGCTTGGGCTGATGACCGTGGGGCGCGTGGTCTCCCGCCCGGACGAAGCGCGACCCACATTCCGGCGCCTACGGGAGCTTTCCGAGCGGCTGCGGACGCGGGCGCCGCGCCTGGGCGCCGCACTCTCGATGGGGATGAGCGACGACTTCGAGGTGGCGATAGAGGAGGGGGCCACGATCGTGCGGCTGGGGCGGGCGATCTTCGGGGAGCGTCCGGCGGGCTGACGGAGCGTCGGCCGGGCTATCGCGGGCCGCCGCGGGCCGCGCGCATCGGCCTCACGGTCGGCCGCGCCTCTTCGGCCGCGCCTATACTGCTCGGCTGTGGGTGCCTTCCTGCCGAACTTTCTGCGGCTCCTCTTCTTCGCCTTCTACGTGCTGCTGCTCGGGCGCGTGCTGATCAGCTGGGTCAATCCACGTTACGACTCACCGCTGGCACGCTTCCTCTACGACACGACCGAGCCGATCCTGCAGCCGATCCGGCGCGCGCTGCCCTCGACCGGGATGATCGACTTCTCGCCGTTCGTGGCGTTCATCCTGCTCTCGATCCTGGCCGCTGCGCTCAAGATCGGCTGATCGCGAGAGCGGGCGGCGGTGTCGGCTGCCGAGGGGTTCTCAGCGCGTCTCGCGGTCCGGTTGACGCCGCGCGCGGGCATCGATCGGATCGAGGCGCTGGACCCGGACGGTGCGCTCCGCGTGCGGGTCCGTGCGGCGCCGGCGGAAGGGGCGGCGAACGAGGCGCTGCTCCGGCTGCTCGCGGACGCGCTTGCCGTGCCGAAGAGCGGCGTCCGGCTCGTGGCCGGTGCCCGCGGACGACGAAAGTTGGTCGAGATCGAGGGGCTGACGGCCGACGAGCTGCACGCGCGGTTGGAGGGGGCGGGAGGGGGCCAGGCTGCCAACCACCCCCGCCGCGTTGACGGCTGACTCGTGTCGAGCGGATAATCCGCGAGCGGCGTTGCCGCACGTCTCGGGGGCGATTGGCTCAGTCGGTTAGAGCGCACGGTTCACATCCGTGAGGTCACTGGTTCGAATCCAGTATCGCCCACCACAGTGACCTCGAGCGAGGCCGGGAGTGCGAGGACCAGACCTCGCCGCTCGGCCTCTTCCGTTGTCTCGACGCTCACGATCCGGTGCGAGCCGGGCCGTGGCCCCGAGACCACACCGAGGCGGGCGAACGTCCCCACGGCCAGCCGCCGGCGGCCTTCGTCGGAGGTGTCTCGCCACAGCGTCCCGAGCGAGGCCAGCCACGCGAGCGCCTCCTCGGGATCGACGCCATCGTCTTCGATCGGGTTGGCGGCCAGCACCTGCCGCTCGGCCCGGGTGGCCTCCAGGTCGGCCACGATCTCCGCCGTGGGCCGCCGCGGCTCGGGCGCCGCCAGTTCAAGGGCGAGCGTCCGGATCCGGTGATCGAGCCGGGCGATCCCCAGCCGATCAGGCATCGCGATCGGTTGGGCGAGGGCGGCCCGGATGCGGGCTGCGGACTCGCGGTTCGGTCGGGCACCCTCGAGCAGGGCGGCGACCTGGTCGTCGAGCACCTCCACCGGGGTCTCCTTGATGGGCCAGCCCGGACAATCGAGCCCATCCCGATGGCGGTACACGGCCACCTTCGCGCCGTTCCGTCGCCCTCGGGTGTCGCCTTTCAGGGGCAGGCCGCACGCGTCGCAGACGGCCGGCCCATTCCCAGCCAGGGCGTAGGTGCGGTTCCGCCGGAGGCGGTTCCCCACGCGAGTGCGTTCGCGCCGGTAGGCCTGCGCCCGCTCGATGAGCGTACGTTCGACCGGGGCCGGGAAGCGGGTGGGTCGGCCGTCCCGCAGACGGCCTGCGTACAGCGGGGAGCGCAGCACATCGCGCACCGTCCACAAGCTGAGGCCCGTCGACGCCGCGATCGCCGCATCGGCGAGCCCTGCTGCTGCCAGCTCCCAGACCTGCCGCGCGAGCGGCATCCGCTCCGGATCGGGCTCCACGAGCTTGCGCTCGCCGACCCGGCAGAAGCCAAGCGGGACGAGCCCACCACCCTGATCGGCGTAATCGCGGATCTTGGCTGCATAGCCTGCATGCACCGAGCGGGCGAGCCGGCGCGAGTACGCCTCGGCCTCCACCGTCTCGCGGGCCCAGTTCTCCCAGGCGGTCTCATCAGAGGAGAGGACCCGCTCATCGGCGAAGAGGAGCGCCGCACCCGCCTGGTGGAGTTGATGGCGGGCGTTCACCGCGGTGCGCAGGTCGCGCGTGAAGCGAGAGACGTAGCCCACGACGAGCACGTCGTAATCGCAACCCGCGCGGGCCAGCATCTC
>JAKAMV010000811.1 GCA_021812735.1 Chloroflexota bacterium
CAGACCATCGCGCACTTGCCGCAGTCGATGCAGATCGACGGGTCCCAGACCGGGATGGACGGGGCGATACCCCGCTTCTCGTAGCGCGTGGTGGCCGTCGGGAACGTGCCGTCCACGGGCATCGCGCTGACCGGCACGAGGTCGCCGTCTCCGGCGATCAGCTTGGCGGTCACGTCACGGACGAACTCGGGGGCGGTCGCCGGGATGAGCGACGCCAGCACCTCCTCGTCCTTGACCCTGCCGGGCGTCACGTGGGCCATGCGGGCGAGCGACGCGTCGATGGCGGCGAAGTTGCGCTGGACGACGGCCTCGCCGCGCTTCGCGTACGTCTTCTTGACCGAGTCCTTGATGCGCGCGATGGCCTCGTCGGCCGGCAGCACGCCGGACAGCTTGAAGAAGCAGGGCTGCATCACCGTGTTGATCCGGTTGCCCATGCCGACCTCGGTCGCGACAGCGAACGCGTCGATGACCCACAGGTCGATGCCCTTGTCCACGATGGCGCGCTGGACGGAGGCCGGCAGCTGGTCCCAGACCTCGTCGGGGCCGTAGGGCGCGTTGAGCAGGAGCGTCGCGCCCGGCTTTGCCAGCTCGATGACCCGCTTGTTGAAGATCAGGTTGAACTGGTGGCACGCGATGAAGTCCGCCCGGTCGACGAAGTAGGTCGACTTGATGGGCTTGGGGCCGAACCGCAGGTGCGAGGTGGTCAGCGAGCCCGACTTCTTCGAGTCGTACTCGAAGTAGCCCTGCGCGTACAGCTCGGTGCCCTCGCCGATGATCTTCACCGAGCTCTTGTTGGCGCCGACCGTGCCGTCAGAGCCGAGGCCGAAGAACAGGGCCTGGACCTCGCCGGCGGGACGCGGGTAGCGGAACTCGTGGTCGATCGGCAGCGAGAGGTGCGTGACGTCGTCGTAGATGCCCAGCGTGAAGTGGCGCTTGGGCTTGGCGGTGGCCAGCTCGTCGAACACGGGCTTGACCATCGAGGGGGTCATCTCCTTGGACGCCAGCCCGTAGCGGCCGCCGATGACTCGCGGCATGGCGGGGAACGGGGCGTCGTCGCCGTCCATGGCCTCGGCCAGCGCGGACACGACCTCGAGGTAGAGCGGCTCGCCGACCGCGCCCGGCTCCTTGGTCCGGTCCAGGGTCGCGATCGACCGCACCGTCTTCGGGAGGGCCGCGACCAGCTCGGCCGACGGGAACGGGTTGAACAGGCGGACGGCCAGCATGCCCACCTTCTCGCCGCGCGCGGCGAGCGTCGCCACGGTCTCCTCGACCGCGCCGGCGCCGGAGCCCATGACCACGACGACGCGCTCGGCGTCGGCCGCGCCGGTGTAGTCGACAAGGTGGTAGGCGCGGCCGGTGCGGGCGGCCAGCTCGTCGAACACCTGCTGCACGATGCCCGGCACCGCCAGGTAGTAGGGGTTGCTGGCCTCGCGGGCCTGGAAGAAGACGTCGGGGTTCTGCGCCGTGCCGCGGACGACGGGCTCCTCCGGGGACAGCTGCCGAGCGCGGTGGGCGAGAACGTCCTCCTCGCGGACGAGCGCGCGCAGGTCGTCCCTGGACAGGACGGAGATCTTGTTGATCTCGTGGCTGGTGCGGAAGCCGTCGAAGAAGTGAAGGAACGGGATCCGCGAGCGGAGCGTTGCCGCGTGGGCCACCAGGGCGAAGTCGTGGGCCTCCTGGACCGAGCCGGAGGACAGCATCGCGAAGCCGGTGGAGCGGGCGTGCATCGCGTCGCTGTGGTCGCCGAAGATGGAGAGCGCGTGCGTGGCCACGGCGCGGGCGGCGACGTGGATGACCGCCGGCGAGAGCTCGCCCGCGATCTTGAACATGTTCGGGATCATCAGCAGCAGGCCCTGCGACGCGGTGAACGTCGAGGCCAGGGCGCCCTTCTGGATGGCGCCGTGCATGGCGCCCGCAGCACCGCCCTCGGACTGCATCTCCACGATGTCCGGCACCTGGCCCCACAGGTTCGGTCTGCCGGCGGCCGCCCAGTCGTCGCAATGCTCGGCCATCTGCGATGCGGGCGTGATCGGGTAGATCGAGATGACCTCCGACAGCGCATAGGCGACGCGGGCCGCCGCCTCGTTGCCGTCCAAGGTCTCCCAGAGCTGGTCCATAAGTCGCTGCTTCCTTTCGGGCGGCGCCGGCCACCCGGATCGGTGGCGGTGGGTGTGGAGACGCGGGCGCGCGCAGAAAGGCTCCTCCGGCGCACGGGGGAATTGTGCGCCTCCCGGCGCTGCGGCAGGCGTCCCAACGGACCCCACATCACGGACCGCAGGTCAGGCGATGCGGTGCCATCGGCCGTGAATCCGGTCCGATCGGCCCACGGCGTCCGCGGGTGCTTGACCGCCTCGACGTATCGCCCATACCCTCCCTCAATCGGCGATGGTGCCCGCCGAGACGCCCAGCGTCTGAACCGCCCCCCAGGCTGATGGCCCCTGGCCTGCAACTGCAGGGCTAGGGGCTTTCTGATGCCCAGGAGACGGAGACGGCATGACGTACCTCGCGATATCGATCGGGGCGATCCTGGGCGCGAACGCCCGGTTCGCCCTTGGCGGCTGGGTGCTCGACCGGATGGGCGGCGAGTTCCCATACGGCACGCTGCTGATTAACGTCAGCGGCTCATTCCTCATCGGGGCGACCTACGCCCTGATCGAGCGTTACGGGGCACCGGACTGGGTGCGCCCGCTCGTGATCGTCGGGTTCCTAGGCGCCTATACGACGTTCTCCACGTTCTCGCTTGACGCCCTGGCGCTGGCGGAGCGGGGCGCCTGGCTCGCCGCCGGCGCGTATGTGCTCGGCAGCGTGGCCGCGTCCCTCGCGGCCGTTTGGGCCGGAATCCTCCTCGGCGGCGTCGGCTGACGAACTGCGCCCGGCCGTCAGCCGTACCGCGGGCGAGGCTGCCAGGCGCGCGGGCGGTCGACTCGCTGCACGAGCTGGACCGGGTGCCCGTCAAGATCCTCGACGAACGCCACCCGCAGACGGCCGTCCAGGAACGGGTGCGGCCCGGCGTGGCCAGTAGCGCCGGCGCCGAGCGCCATCGTGTATGCCGCCTCCACGTCGTCGGTCCAGAGCGTGATGCAGGCGCGGTGTCCGGCCGCCACCGGCGTGATCCCGTGGCTCGCGGCCGCCGGCCCGGGCAGGGCCAGCCCGAGCCCGAACCCGCCCAGCTGCAGCTCGATCTTGGCGGGCGGCGTCTCGCGTGTCCGGAACGTCTCGACGAAGCCGAAGTGGCCGTAGAAGCGTGCGGCCGCCTCGCAGTCGAAGACGAACAGGATCACCTGCGGATCGGTGAAGGACGGCACGGCGAGAGGATACTGCCGCAGGCTGGCGAGGCACTCCTGCTGCCCCGTCGCCGGCGCGATCCCTCGATCGCTGGTATGGTTCCGCGCCGTTGACCTGACCACAGGGGCATCAGCTGCATATCGCCGCCCGGCAGTGAACCTGTCATCCGATCGCGCCTCGTCGAGGCGCGATCGTCCCTGGGCGCGGCCATCGCGGCCGCCCAACCTCTCTGGCCGGCCGGCGCCGTCCCACCGACACGGCGCACACCGCCGTGCCTGGCAGAGAGGAGCACCTTGGGGCTCACCGCTGGCCTTCGGGCCCTGACCGCCGCCGTGTTCGCCGCGGCCGCCGTCCTTGCCGTCACCGCCACGCCGGCCGCCGCCGCCAGCCAGTCGGCCGCCGTCACGGCAACCGCCGCAGACACGGTGGTCCACATCGCCGAGGCGCAGCGCGGCAAGCGCTACGTTCTCGGGGCGGCGGGTCCCTCCGCCTTCGACTGCTCCGGGCTCGTCCTCTACAGCTACCGCAAGGCGGGCGTCGCTGGCCACCTCGGCGGCGGCCATTCCGGGTACGCGATGCTGGCCTGGGGCCGTGCCCACCACTTGGTTAGCCGCTCGAAGCCGCAGATCGGCGATGTGGTCATCTACGGCGGCGGCGCACATGCCGCCATCTACATCGGCGGCGGCCGCGTCATCAGCGCCCTCAACCCGGCTCAGGGCATTCGGGTCACGGCGCTGCACGCGCTGCACCTCCCGGTCACCGGCTTCATCCACACCCGGCTGGGACGCCTGTCGGCCAAGGGTTCCACGTGCGGGACGGCCACGGCGACAGCCGCCGCCGGCGCCAAGGCCGCCCTGGTGCACACCCGCTTCGCCGTCCACCTTCGCTCCGGCGCCTCGACCGCGGATGCCGTGCTCGCCACGATCCCGACCGGCGTGCAGCTCCGCGTGATCGGCTCGACCGTCCGCGCCGCCAGGCGCTGGGACCATGTCGTGTACCGCGGCCGCTCGGGCTGGGTGCGCGCCGACCTGGTGCGC
>JAKAMV010000812.1 GCA_021812735.1 Chloroflexota bacterium
ATCCCTTCTCGCATGACTGGCAGCACGACCTCGTCGGTCAGGCGGCGGACCCTCCGCGGGCTCGAAGCGCGGGACGTAGGACCCGTCGACGAAGCGCTCGCCCCGGAACACCAGGGTCGGCGTCATGCCGCCGTTCGGCGGCCTCCAGGAGTGCTCGAGCCGCTCGAGGACCTTGAACACGAGGTAGAGATCGCGCTCGCGCCGGCGCATCCGCTTGGTCACGTTGGTCCGCAGGCGGACCCCCCGGCCAGGTCGCCTTCGCGCTCCCCGTGGACCCGTCGCAGGCGGTCGGCGCCGCGCTCGCGCCCGGCGCCCGTGTCGACGTGATCGCCGTCCCGAATGCGCTCAGGACCGGGACCTCGGCCGGCCCCTCCGCGAGCGCGCCGGCGACGGCGGTCATGGGCCAAGGCTACCTCATCCTCGCCCTGCGGACCGCGGACGGCCAGCCCCTCACGGCAGCCTCCGCCTCCGACAGCGGCTCCGGCGCCCTCGTCGCGCCCAAGCTCGGCAGCGTCGTCATCGCCATCCCGGCCGCGTCCGAGGCCGCCTTCGCGACCCAGGCCCTCGCGTCGACCTTCTACCTCGCCCTGTCGCAGCCGGAGACGAGCCCGTGAGGCTCGCGATGCACCCGGGCTGGATGCCGATCGCCGGGGCGAGAGCCCAGCTCCGACGGCGGTGACAAACGAGCCGAGACCACCGCAGCGCCGACATAGGACGCTTGCCTGACCGATGCGCTGGGCTTGGGCGAGACCGTTCGCGGCGCGGCGGGGACGACGGCGCCCGACATCCCAGCTTCGCTCGCGGGCTCCTCACTCACACTAACTCCGCATTCATCGCGGGCGGCGACTTCGACTCCCTGCTCCACCTCACCGACTCGGCGAGCGGGCGCGGACCCCGGAGTTCGTCTCCGCCGTCAGGCGATCACGCCGACGGAGGCGTTCGAGCGCCTACCCCAGGTGGTCGGACGGCTACCTGGCCCGGTCGAGCTCATGGACGCGCTCTCCGAGCGCCGGAACGGCGTCGCCCATGCTGGAACGCTCGTGCGAGGTCAGGAGGATGCGATCCTCGGCGAGGTCGGCCGGTACGCCGGCCCCCTGCGTGCGCACCTCGGCAGGGGAGCCGAGGAGCACTGGGGCGTTGCTACCGTCGCGGCGACCGCTCAGCAGATCGCCCGAGCGGACGGGACGGTTGGCGGGCTCACCCAGGATCGAGTGGTCGCCCGACACCCGGACGACGAAACGCGAATCGACCGTCAACCATGCCGCGAAGCGGGCGCCATCGGGTCACAGCGCCATCGGTTCTGCGGCCGGACCCGCAACGCGGCGTCGCGCCGACCTCGACGTCCGGTGGGACCGGTCGAACGCCGTTCGAAGGATTCGCTCGACATGCGGTTCGACGCCGGGGATGGGGGTACCCGGAGTCGCGAGCTCGCGCTCGACCAGCCGCACGAGCAGGGAGTCCAGAGAACCTCGCGTCGCGAGGACCTGCTGCACGAGGGCGTCGAACGGCTCGCCCGACCTGATCATCTGTGCGACGGCAGCAGACTGGCCGGCGACACGGAGGGAGTGGGCGAGGACGGCCATATCTGAGGCCGATCGAGACGGGGTCATGGCATTCACCTGGGCGCTGGTCGTTGGGGGTGCGGGATCCCGCGGCGATAGAGCGATCGTGTGCCCCGCACGGATCGTCGCGTCCGCGCGCTCCCGGCACGCGGGAAGGCTCCCGCAAATGAGTCCGGCGAAGCCCGTCGTGACGGGCTTCGCCGGATCACCGGCCGGGGAGGGGCCGGATCGCCGAGGCGTCGCTCGGGGGTGGGCGACGACCGTAGCAATCGAGGGGCTCCGAACATCGCGAAGGAGGGCTTCGGTGGCGCTGGTCGGGCAGCCTGCTGGCCGCAAGATCCAACGTCTGGCATCCGGTGCTCCCTTGCCACAGGAGGGGGAGTGGCTACGGAGAGCATCGGGCCCCTTCCTGAGCGCCAGATGAGGCCCGGCTAAGAGGTGGTCCCGGAGGGCCTCAGCGGCTCGCCGTCGCGTTGCGACGAGCTGCCCGGCGATACGCCAGGACCCAGCTGATCGGACGTCCACCACGATGGCGTCGGTGACCCGGGCGAAGTCGTCACGGGTCCAGCCGGTCATCGCAGTCACGTTCGCCCGGTCCTTGCCGCCGTCAACCCTGACATCTCAGAAGGGCCCGTCGGGTTGGCTCCGGCACGAGGGGTCACGCGCTCGCGGTGACGCCGGGACTGGCGCGCCGCCATGAGAACGGACGTGCCTCGGCGCGGAGTCGAAGCAGGACCTGACGAGCCGCAACGTAGGCTGCGGCCGCGATGATGAACGTCGCCCCCGACCCTCGCGCAACGCCACCGAGCACGAGGATGGCGGACACGGTCGCTAGGATGACGCCCGCCGCCGACTCAAGCAGCTGGGTGGGAATTCGCCGCGCGCCAACCTTGCGGTCGGAGGACCAGAGGCCCCACCCGGCGGTGAGGCGACCGGCGCAGCACCCGGTCAGGAAGCAGCCGACCCGTCCGATTGCCACGGCGAGGAAGATCCCGGGCGTGATGGCGTCCAGGTACGCGCCGATCGCAATGCCCTGCAGGATCACCGCCAGCCCCGCGGCCAGTGGCCCGGCGACGAGGAAGCCGTCGACCGACCAACCCTCCTTGAGCGACTGCCTGGACGGACCCTTCAGGGCCATGTACCAGGCCTTGGCTCCGATGACGCCGATCACCAGTCCGAGGATCGATGCGAGGGTCGCCGGGCCGGGCGCAAGGCCATGGTGGTCGAGGAAGAGCTGCTGGGAGAGCACCGCCGTGATGATCGCGATGGCCGCGAGCGCTGAGAAGCTGCCCGGCACGACCGCGGGCGTGGGGGCGAGCGGGGCAAGGAGCGCCCACCGGGTTCGGATCGGTGCCGGCGCCATCGGGCGCAGGGACCTGGAGCGCCACGACCACGAGGCCCGGGGCAGATGGAGGTCGGGGGTCGCCGCTCGGGCGCGCTCGGGCCCCACGAGATCGGCGGTGACGTCCCACTCGCCAGGATTGATGTTGTAGATCCATGACGTCGTGGAGACACGGCCGGACCCGGGAACGACCCCGCGCACGGTCTCGGTCACCGCGAAGCTGTCCGCGCTCGAGGGGCGTCCGTTCACCTCTCGTCGACGACCGGTGACCCTGACGAGCGCGTTGTACGGCGGCCCACCCGCCGGACCGGACTCAAACCAATGCGATGCAACGAGGGCCGCGGGCTCATCGGACCCGGCGGCGCCTGACGGGGTCTCATTTGCCGGCTGCGGCAGCACGGTCGCCAGTTCGGGTGCCGGCCGAGCGCGCTCCACGGTCGTTCCGGCCGGCCCGCGGCCGCGTGCTCGTTCGGTTCTCGCTCGTTGACGGTTTGCTCGCGATCGCTGTCCCACGGCTGCTCCCTTGCTGCTGAGCGGCGGTCGTGGCGGCCAGGCCGCTGTGTCAGACGGTGTCCGGCAATCAGTGGTGGTCCGAGTGCTCGAAGCCGCCGGTCTTGTCGTCTTTCACCCAGCGCCCGGGCTCGTCGCGAAACGTGGCTGCACAGGCCGGGTCACAGAACCGGTAGACGACGCCCCGATACTCCTCCGTGATCGTGCTGTCGGGGGCCACGGGCATGCCGCAGACGGGATCCGTCGAGGTGAGGGCGGGGGTGAGGTGGTGCTCGTGAATCATTCGATTGCTCCTCGTAGGGCGGGGCGCCCGCATTGGGCTGCGGTCAAGCGATGGCGGTGCGTGCGTCCCAGCGGGTGACGCCCCAGCAGGCGTCGACGGCGACCCAGGTGCGCGCGGTTCTTAGCACGACAGTGGTCCCGCGAGGTGAGCGCCCGATGAGGACGGTCTGAGACTTCCCGTGTGCCTCGAGCGACTTCGCAGCGGGAGACGGCAGGCGGCGACGCCGATCGCGGGGCGGGCCGATCAGCCGCCGATGGTCGGCACCTTGGCGGTCCTCGAGCCTCAGGTGCCCTTGATCGGGAGGGAAACCTCGGCCCGCGTACCGCCGGCCGAGCGGCCGGACAGGCGGATTGTCCCGCCGTGGGCGCCAGCGATCCAACGACCGATGGCGAGGCCCAGCCCTGTGCCCGACGGGCGCAAAGCCCGGGCGTGGCGGCCACGGTACAGGCGCTCGAACAGGTGCGGCTCGTCCTCGCCATCGAGCCCAATGCCCGTGTCGTCGATGGTGACTACCGCCGACAGGTCGCGAACCTCGAGGCGAGCGGTCACGCTCCCCCCGGCCGGGGTGTACCGGGCCGCGTTGTCCAGCAGGATCCCGAAGAGCTCACGGAGTCGATCCTTA
>JAKAMV010000076.1 GCA_021812735.1 Chloroflexota bacterium
CACCCACAGCACGCCGTCCTCGGGCGTCTGGAACAGGAACTCGAGTGACAGCAGCCAGCCGGGCTCGAAGTCCTGGCCCTCGTCCACCACGATCGCGTGGAAGCGCTCGTCCGGCAGCCGGCCGATCGCCGCGTCGAGCGCGGCCGGCAGTCCAGTGAACCAGTCGGACAGTGCCGCGCCCGATCCCGACGGCTTCTCGCGCAGCGTGCCGGCCGCCCGGCCCAGCGTCTCGCACAGGCCGTGGAAGGTGTGGACGACCGGCCGCAGCGCCGGGGGGCGCTCGTCCTCGGCCACCTCGCGGAGCACGCTCGTCGCGAGCGGCGCATTGAAGCACAGGTACAGGGTCCGGAAGCCCTCGCGAGCCAGCCGCCGCGCCTTCTCCACGGCCACCAGGCTCTTGCCGCTGCCCGCCGGTCCCACCACCGAGACGCGCCGGAGCGAGCGAGCGAGGTTGAGCACGTAGAGCTGGGCACGCGACGCCTCGACCAGCCGACCCTTCGCGTCGTCCACCTCTCGCCGAACCAGCCGGTGGAGCGCGACCGTCGGGGCCAGGTACGCGTCGACCGAGGCGAACAGCATGGGCTCCAGCCGACTGCCCTTCGACCCGTCGGCCGTCCAGAACGCCCAGACCCGCTCGAGCGCGGCCCGCGTGGCGCCGGGCGACTCGAGGGCCGCGGCGTCGAGCACGATCGAGCGGTCCGCGTCCGGCCCCAGGAGCACGTGCCCGCGCGGCAGCGTGGCGAGGTCCGCGTGCGGGAAGGCGACGGCGTGGCCCGCGCGCATGGGCCGGCCGGACGGCCACTCGGGAAGCCCCTCGACACCCCGGACGAGGTCGTGCTTGGCCGCCTCGGCCTGGGCGAACGGCGAGCGCTCCAGCAGCCTGCCGCCGGCATACCAGCGGCCCTGGGCGTCGCGACTGGGCTCACCGCCCTTCACCTCGATCACGAGCAGCCCGTGCTCCGGGTGGAGGACCACCAGGTCGGCCTCGCTGTCGTGCGCCGGACCGGCGGGCCGTGTCCGGGCGAGGATCCGGACGTTCGCGTGGGCGCGGGCCTGGGCGGGGAGCGCGGCGCGGACTCGCTCCGCCACCAGCGCCTCGGCCGGGTTCTGCATGCCGCTGCCCCCTTGCTGCGCCTCCGTCGCGGTCGCGACGCCCGCTCCCGGGACCCTACCAGAGTCGCTGTCGCTCGGGCGGGCCGGCGGGCGGCCCGAGGCCGAGGAAACCGGAATGCCGCCCGCGGCGTCTTGGGCGCGCACGACCGGACGGGCCCCGCCGGTCAGCCGAATCGGGGCCGACTTGCGAGGGACAGCTTCGATGGACATCACGACCACCGGCGGCAGTGGCCGCTCCAGCGGGCTCCGGCTTGCCGTCGTCGCGGTGGCCGCACTGGCGGTGGGCCTTGTCGGCGGGCCGGTCCTCGCCAGCGTGGCGACGCCGCGCCAGTACTCGACGCCCACCGCGGCCACCGGCGACACGACGCCCCCCGAGCACATGATCACGGTCGGCGGCGAGGGCAAGGTCACCGTCACGCCAGACCTCGCGCACGTCCAGCTCGGCGTGCAGATCCAGAAGCCCACGGCCAAGGCAGCCCGCGACGCCGCCGCGACAGCGATGACCGGCGTGGTCGCGGCGATCAAGCAGCTCGGCATCGCCGACAAGGACATCCAGACCACGCAGGTCTCGCTCAACGCCGTGTACGACTACCCGGCCAACGCCAGACCCGTGCTGCGCGGATACCAGCTGACCAACTAGGTCGCGGTCACCGTCCGCGACCTGTCCAAGCTCTCGGACGTCTTGGACAACGCCGTGTCCGCTGGCGCCACCACCGTCGACGGGATCAGCTTCGACGTCGCCGACCGGACCGCCCTCGAGGCCCAGGCCCGCGCGGCGGCCGCCAGCGACGCCCGGGCGAAGGCCGACGTGTACGCCAAGGCGCTCGGCCTTGCCATCACCGGCGTCGCGTCAGTCTCCGAGCAGGTCTCGACGCCCGTCTGGTACGCCCCGTCCTACGGCAGCCTGGCTCCCGCCGCGGGCTCTCCCACCGACAAGGCCCCCACCCCGGTCCAGCCCGGTTCGACCGACGTGACGATCACGGTCCAGGTGTCGTTCCTCATCAGCTGAGCGACGACCGTCGACCACGCCAGCGGGCGGCGGCCGCGTGCCCCGCCCGCTCCACTGCCCTCGGCGCCGCGCCACAATGGCCGCACGACAGAGCGAGGAGGCGCGGGCGTGCGGATCGTGGTGACCGGGGGCAACGGCAAGGCGGGTCGCTGGGTCGTGCGCGACCTGCGGGAGCACGGGCACAGCGTGCTGTCGGTGGATCTGCGCCACGATTCGTGGGAATGGGACGACCGGTGCCGGATCGCGGACCTGACCGACGCCGACCAGGCGCTCGAGGTCCTCGCGGGCGCCGACGCCGTGGTCCACCTGGCGGCCGTCCCCGCCCCGGGCATCCGCCCCGCGGCGGACACGTTCCGGATCAACGCGACGTCCACCTACAACGTGTTCGCGGCCGCGGAGGCGAACCGCCTGCGCCGCGTGGTCTGGGCCTCGAGCGAGACGGTGCTCGGTCTCCCGTTCGCCACGCCGCCCCGGTTCGCCCCAGTCGACGAGCAGATCGAGCCGCGGCCGGAGAGCTCATACGCGCTCTCGAAGCTGGTGGGCGAGACGATGGCGGCGCAGTTCGCCCGGCGGACCGGCGTCCCGCACGTCGGGCTGCGGATCTCCAACATCATGGAGCCTGGCGACTATGCGACGTTCCCAACCTTCTGGGCCGACCCCCACCTGCGCAAGTGGAACCTGTGGGGCTACGTGGACGCGCGGGACGTGGCGCAGGCGTGCCGGCTCGGGCTGACCGCGGACGTCTCGGGCGCCGAGGTCTGCATCGTCGCCGCGGAGGACACCGTGATGACCCGCGGTTCGGCCGACCTGATGGCCGAGGTCTTCCCGTCCGTGCCGCTCCGCCGGGCCCTCCAGGGCCGCGAGACGCTGCTCTCGATCGACCGCGCCCGGCGCGTGCTCGGCTATGCCCCCGCCCACCGCTGGGCGGACCACGTCGCCGCGCCGTAGGGCGAGCTGCCGCGGCCCGCGGGGCCGCAAGTACGGTGCCCCCCTACTGGGCGTCGAGGGCTTGCGCGAGGTCCGCGATGACGTCGTCCGGATGCTCGCCGCCGACCGAGAGGCGGATGAGGCCCGCGTCGATGTCGGCCGTGACGCGTCCCTCCTCGCCCTGCTGCTGGTGGGTGGAGATCGACGGGATGGTGGCCACGCTCTTGACCCGGCCCAGATCCGTGGCCCGGAAGACCAGCGCCAGGCGGTCGTACATCCGGCGGGCCGCGGGCAGGCCGCCCTTGAGCGTGAACGCGAGCAGCGTCCCGTAGCGCGCGGCGGGCCGACCCTCCGCATCGCCGTCAGCAAGCGAGAAGTCGCGGGCCGCAACCGCGTGCCCCGGGTGCGAGGCGAGGCCCGGGTACCAGACCCGCGCCACGGCCGGATGCGCCTCGAGGAACGCCGCAACCGCGAGCGTCGACCTGCCCCAGGCGTCCATCCGCGTGCGCAGGGTGCGCAGGTCCGAGAGGAGCGCGAGCGTCGACGACGGCGAGAGCGCCGGACCGAAGTCGCGCCCGGGGAGCAGCTTGAGGTGTGTCGCGAAATCGGCGCGCAGCTCATCTGTGCCCGCCCTGGCGGGGATGCCGTGGCGAGCGGTGATCGCTCCGGCGATGGCGAGCCCCGACCCACCGACGGCCTTCGAGAGCGAGTGGACCACCACGTCCGCCCCCAGGCCGAGCGGCCGAAGGCACGCCGGCGTGGCGACCGTCGCGTCCACGAGCAGCGGGATGCCGTGGCCGTGGGCGAGCGCGGCCAGGGCGGGGATGTCGGCCACCGCGACCGCGGGGTTGGACGGCACCTCCACGTAGAGGAACCGGGTGTCGCCGTCGATGGCCGCGGCCCACGCGGCAGCGTCGAGCGGGTCGGCGATCCAGCGCACGTCGATCCCCCGCTCCGCCGCGTACCGCGAGAACAGCATGAACGTGCCGCCGTAGCACTTGGCGGAGGCCACGAGGTTGGGCACCGTGCCTGGCCGTGCCGGGTCCGCGGCCAGCAGGGCGTTGGTGGCCAGGTGGACGGCCGCCATGCCCGAGGAGGTGGCGACGGTGGACGCGGTCAGCCCGGACCCATACGCCTCGAGCAGGGCGAGCGTCTCCTCGAGGTAGTGCGTGGTGGGGTTCGCGATCCGCGTGTAGCCCCAGGCCGGCATGAGGTAGCCGAGCGCCGCCTCCAGCTCCTCGCTGTCGGTGAAGTGCTGGGCGGGCGCGAGGTACGCGGGCTCGATGATCGCCCCCTGATTGGCCGCGGCCGCGAGGTGGTCGTACAGGCCGTGGACGGCGATGGTGTCGAAGCGCCGCCCCCGGGCGACGGCGCGGGCGCGGTCCTCGCGCTCGGCCATCTCGCGGCCGCGGGCGATCCACGCCTCGAGGCCGGGGGCGGTAGTCAGGTCGGTGTCGGGCATCGGGTGAACTCCGGAGTGCAGTTCGCACCATCATCGCGGATCGGCAGGGTCCCGTGCTCGCGGCTCACCCTGCCGCCGCCGCGATCGAGCCTTCAGTCCCCGCCGAGCTCGCCGGCCCGGTACGCGGTGAGGTACTCCATCGCGAACATGTCCGCCCCTGTGAGGACGTCGGCCGCCATCCGGAACGGCCTGGCCGAGCGGTCCACCAAGCGGACGCGTTCGGGGCTGATCACATTGGGGTCCACGATCCCGGAATCCACGCCGGCGTCCATCGCCAGCGCGAGGAACGCGTCGTTGACGAGCCGCCGGTTGGGCAGCCCGAAGGACACGTTGGACAGGCCGCCGGTGAGCCGGACCTCGGGCCCGTGCTCGTCCCGGAAGCGCCGAGCGGCGCCCAGGAAGCCGCTGCCGGCCTCGCTGTCCACGCCCACCGGCAGGACCAGCAGGTCCACGTGGCAGTCGGCGGGGGCGATCCCCCGCGCCGCTGCCTGCGCGAAGATCGCGTCCGCGTTCGCCACCCGACCCTCGACGGTGCTGGGCAGGCCGCCGACGCCGGCCGCAGACAGGACGACCGCCGCGCCGTTGGCGGCCGCGAGGTCGAGGGCGTCGGGGCGCTCGGCCGACGCCGAGTTGAGCATCAGCGGCCCGCGGGGCCTTGCGGACGTGCGGAATCCGGCCTCCAGCACGGGCATCGAGCTGCTGTCGAGCGAGAGCGGCACGCCGACCGCACCCTCGAGCAGCCGCACCAGCCATTCCATCGCGGCCACGCGGACCCCCTCGTCGGGGCTGATCTCGTCCACGTTCACGTCGAGCCAATGGGCGCCGTTGCGCTCCTGGCGCAGTGCGGCCGCCACCAGGTAGTCGCGCCCGGACTGCGCAGCCTCGGGCGAGACGTCGCCGGTCAGCTTGGCGTCGACCACGCGGTCGCCACCCATGCCCAGCAGCAGCGCGTTGCGGATGTGCTTGACCTTGTTCTTGGCGAATTCGGCTGACGCCGCGACGGGGGCGCAGATGGGGCACGTGCGGTCGGCCCCGGTGGCCGCGTCCCTGAACGCGACCGCCTCGATGCCATCCACGGTGACGACGTTCTTGCCCTGGCGGGCGAAGCTGCGGGTGGCGTGGATGTTCTCGCCGATGATGGTGAACGGGACGCGTTCAGCCGATTCCATGCGGGTCTCCTGGTTCGCTGCGGACGCTGCGCTAAGTATCCGGCGAGCGGGACGACCCGACGGGGCGACGGCGCTTGGCGTTTGTCTTGCGCTCGGCGATCTTGCACCACTCCCAGAGCCGCTTCGGGTCGCACCGGGCGGTGCTGGAACAGCCTTCCCGTTTGGTTCGCGCCGACCGGGGTTCCACCTGATCCCCGCCCTCGGGCCGGCCGTTCGCGCCGTCGCTGCGGCGAATGTGCCCCCGCACGGTAAACTGTCAACAACCTGCCGGATGGCCCAGTTGTCGGGGGTCCTCCGGTGCGACACTGGGCCCTCCGCCGCCGGCCCTGACTCGGGCCGACCACGGGCGGAACCGAAGAGGGACGCATGACCGGCTTGATGGACGAAGGCCCGCGGCTGCTGCGGGGAGGCCCGGTGGCCACCGCCATCCGGGAGCAGGTGGCGGCGGACGTCATCGCGTTCAGGGCGGAGTTCGGGTACCAGCCTGCCCTCGCGGTGCTCGTGGTCGGCGCCGACGCACCCTCGCTCGTCTACCTCCACAAGATCCTCGACGGCTGCCGGCTGGTGGACATCGGCGACAGGCTGGTGGAGCTCCCCGTCGAGTCCACCGAGGTGGACGTGTCCCGGGCCCTGGAGGACCTCCAGGCGGACCCCAGGATCGCCGGGATCATCGTCCAGCAGCCGCTCCCCAGGAGCATCGGCCTGCGGGCGGTGATCGACACCCTCGACCCGATGCGCGACATCGACGGCATCCACCCGCTCAACGCCGGGCTCCTCTCGCTCGGCTACGACGGGTTCCTGCCGGCCACCGCGCACGCGAGCGTGGAGATCCTCAAGCAGTCGGGGATCGCCATCTCGGGCAGGCACTGCGTGGTCGTCGGGCGCTCCAACGTCATCGGCAAGCCGGCGGGCATGCTGATGCTGCGCGAGAACGCCACCGTCACGGTCTGCCACAGCAAGACCACCGACCTGCCGTCCATCGTCCGGACCGCCGACATCGTCATCGTCGCGATCGGCAGGGCGAACTTCATCACCGGCGACATGCTCAAACCGGGCGCCGTCGTCGTTGACGTCGGCATCAACGTCGTCGACGGGAAGCTGGTCGGCGACGTCCACTTCGAGAGTGCGGCGCGCGTCGCGTCCGCGATCACGCCGGTCCCCGGCGGTGTCGGCCCCCTCACCAACGCGATCCTGCTCACGCACCTAGTCGGGGCGGCCCGGGCGAAGGCGACGGGCAGCATCCCGCTCGGTGCCCACTCCCTCGCAGTACCCGCTTCGGAGGCCCGCTAGATGTCGTTCCCGACCGACCTCGAGATCGCCCGCTCGGTCAAGCCCCGCCCCATCCTCGAGGTGGCCCGCGAGCTGGGCTACGCCGACGACGAGGTCGAGCTGTACGGCAGCAGCAAGGCCAAGATCACCGTCGAGGGCATCGAGCGCCGGGAGCGCGAGCACCCGCGCGGCAAGTACGTGCTGGTGACCGCGATCTCGCCCACCCCGCTGGGCGAGGGCAAGAGCACCACCACGGTGGGCCTCGCACAGGGCCTCAACCGGATCGGCAAGGAGGCCACGGTCGCCCTCCGCCAGCCGTCGCTCGGCCCGGTGTTCGGCATCAAGGGCGGCGCCGCGGGCGGCGGCTACAGCCAGGTCATCCCGATGGAGGACTTCAACCTCCACCTCACCGGCGACACGCACGCGATCGGCGCCGCGCACAACCTCGCGGCCGCGTTCATCGACAACCACATCCACCACGGCAACGCGCTGGGCATCGACGCCAACGGCATCCTGTGGCCGCGCGTGCTCGACATCAGCGACCGCGCCCTGCGCGACGTCGTGGTCGGCCTGGGCGGCAGGGACAACGGCTACCCGCGCCAGAGCCAGTTCGTGATCACCGTGGCGTCCGAGGTGATGGCGATCCTCGCGCTGGCGTCGGACCTGCGGGACCTCCGCGCGCGCCTCGGCCGGGTCGTGCTGGCCACCCGGCGCGACGGCAGCCCCGTCACGGCCGAGGACCTGCACGTCGCGGGCTCGATGGCGGTCCTGCTCAAGGACGCGCTCAAGCCCAACCTGATGCAGACCCTCGAGGGCGGCCCGGCGTTCGTGCACTGCGGGCCGTTCGCCAACATCGCCCACGGCAACAACAGCATCATCGCGGACCGCGCGGCGCTGGCCGGGTCCGACGTGCTGGTGACCGAGGCCGGCTTCGGCGCCGACATGGGCGCCGAGAAGTTCTTCGACATCAAGTGCCGCGCGTCGGGCCTCAGGCCGGACGCGGCCGCCATCGTGGCCACGGTGCGGGCGCTCAAGATGCACGGCGGCGTGGGCAGGATCGTGGCCGGCAAGCCGCTCGACCCGGCGCTCCTCGAGAACAACCCCGACGGCGTGCGGCGCGGCGCGGCGAACCTCGCCAAGCAGATCGAGAACGTGCGCTCGTACGGCGTGCCGGTCGTGGTGGCGATCAACATCTTCCCGACCGACACGGCCGAGGAGATCGCCGCGATCAAGGCGGCCGCCCTGGCGGCCGGCGCCCGCGACGCGGTCGAGGCGCGCCACTTCACCGACGGCGGGGCCGGCGCCACCGACCTCGCGCGCGCCGTCTGGGCCGCGGCCGAGGAGGGCGCCCCGGACTTCCACTTCCTGTACCCCGACGACCTGCCGCTCAAGGGCAAGATCGAGGCGATCGCGACGCGGATCTACGGCGCCGACGGCGTGGACTACAGCCCGGCGGCGAGCAAGCAGCTCGCCCAGTACGAGGCGATGGGCCACGGCGGCCTGCCGATCTGCATGGCCAAGACGCAGTACTCGCTATCCCACGACGCCAAGCTGCTCGGCGCGCCCAAGGGCTTCCGCATCCCAGTCCGGGAGGTCCGGCTGTACGCGGGCGCGGGCTTCGTCACGCCGATCCTGGGCGACATGCGCACGATGCCGGGGCTCAACTCCCGCCCCGGCGGCGAGCGGATCGACATCGACGAGGACGGCAACGTCGTCGGCCTGTTCTAGCGATCGCCGCACAGCCAGGACGCGGGGTCTGCCTCGGGCCGTCCCGCGTCCTGGCGTCCTGGCGTCCGGGCCTTGGCGCGGCGCGTTGCGCCGCGTGGCGTCGCCTCGACGTGGCGTCGGCCTCGGCGCGGCGCGTTGCGCCGCGTGGCGTCGCCTCGACGTGGCTCGGGCTCGGCGCGGCGCGTGGCGTCGGGCTTGGCGCGGCGCGTGGCGTCGGGCTCGGCGTCGGCGTCGGCCTCGGCCTCTGCGTGGCGTCGCCCTGAGTCCTGCGCGGCTCACACTGACCTCTCTGGGTGTCCGGCCCGCATGCCCGCCTGAGCCGCGGCGAGTCGGGTTGGCATCAAAGACGGTCGGTTGGTGCGGGAGACCGACGGAAAGGCCGGGGCGTGGGGACGCCGACCCTTCTCGCTTCGGCTGTTCCTGAGTCCTCCGCAGCTCGCAGCCGCTGACGCTGACGGTCACACTGCCGAGACCACCGGCTGACTTCGGTCGCACGCCGTGAGTCAGGTCAGACCCAAGGCAGGGCGGCCCGAGCGCGACAGAGCCAGCCAACCCGGCCTTCTGCTGCATCTCCGCGCTCGCCGACTCGGCCCTTGAACCCCAGCTGACTCGAATCGGGGCCGGGCGGGGCCGGGCGGGGCCGGGCGGGGCTCGGCAACAGCCGGGCGGGGCTCGGCAACAGCCGGGCGGGGCTCGGCAACAGCCGGGCGGGGCCGGGTGGGGCCAGGCGGGGCCTGGCAACGGCGGGCGCCTGAGGCCCGGCAACCCCCAATCTACGTTGTCAGCCGGCGAGCAGACCCTCCAGGTAGATTCGGTTGGCGCGCGCCGTCGCAGTCGGGTCGGGCGCGGTGTCCTGCTCGATGACGTACCAGCCGTCGTAGCCGACGGCCTTGAGGGCGGCGACAACCTCCGGGATGCGGGCCATGCCCTCGCCCAGTGGCGGGAAGACGTACCGCGCCAGCGCCTGGCCGAAGGACCATCGGCCGGCCCTCGCCCGCGCCAGCACGCCCGGGTCCACGTTCTTGGCGTGGACGTGCCGGACTCGGCCGGCGTACGTCGGCAGGAGGTCGACCGCGTCGCCCCCGCCGAAGGCGAGGTGCCCGATGTCGAGGCACCAGCCCACGAGCGCCGGGTCGGTCCCGTCGAGCAGGCGGCTGGTCTCGGCCGGCGTCTCGACGTACGTCCCCACGTGGTTGTGGAACGCGAGGGTCATGCCCAGCGGTGCCACTCGGCGGGCGAGCTCGTCGAGCCCCTCGCCGAGGTTGCGCCACTGCTCGCCGGTCAGGCCGCGGCTCTCGTCCACGTGCCCCGCCTCGCCGCGGCGGCGGTCGTCGCCGGCCTCCGCCGCGATCAGCACCGTTCCCCCGCTCACGGCCAGGAACCGCGCGATCCCGAGCGCCCGCTCGAACTCGGCGTCCCACCGGTCCCGATCCCGGAACCCGAGCCCGACGAACGCCCCCACCAGATCCAGGCCCCGGCTGCCCAGCGCCTCCCGCAGCTCGGCGGGGTCCGTCGGCATCGAGGGGCCCCACTCGGTGGCGTCGTAGCCCGCCTCGACCATGTAGTCGAGCGCCTCCGCGAACGGCATCCACGGGAACACGTCCGGGATGTCCGGGTTGTTCCAGTTGACGACCGCCGTGGCGACCCTCACGCCAGCTCCTCCCGCTGCAGGGCCGCGGCCTGCTCGTACCGGGCGCGGGCGGCGACGACCAGGTCCGAGCCGCTCACCTCGGCGGGCGGAACGTCCCACCAGCTCTCGTAGCCCGGGGCACGCTTGTCGGGCGACACCAGGACGTGGATGACCGTGGTGCGGTCCGCGGCGCGGGCCGCCGCGATCGCGTCGCGGATCTCCCGCTCGGTGCCGGCCGTCAGGCCGACGGCGCCCATCGCCTCGCCGTGCTTGGCGAAGTCGACCGGGATGTAGCCGCCGGTGAGCCGCCCGGTGCCGGCCTCGCGGAAGCGGAGCTCGTTGCCGAACTGGGGCACGCCGCAGTTCCAGGCGAGGTCCTTGATGCACTGGTAGCCGTGGTTGTCGAACACGACCACCGTGATCTTCACCCCCTCGGCGATCGCGGTCACGATCTCGCTGTTCATCATCAGGTAGGTGCCGTCGCCGATGGCGACCACCACTTCGCGCTCGGGCTCGGCCATCTTGACCCCGATGCCGGCCGGGATCTCGTAGCCCATGCAGCTGTAGCCGTACTCGAGGTGGTACGCCTTGCTGTCCTCGGGCCGCCACAGCTTGAGCAGGTCGCCCGGGAGCGAGCCCGCCGCGCACACGACGGTGGCATGGCCGCCCACAGCGTCGTTCACGATGCCGATGACCTCGGGCTGGGCCAGCTCGCCCGCCTCCCCGCCGGGCCGCCGGTGGAGGTCGACGCGGGCGTCCCACTCCTCCTTGAGGTCGCCGATGCGGTCGCGGTAGTCCTCGCCGGTGCCCGGGTGGTCGGCGAGCGCCGCCGTGAGCCCGAGCAGCGCCTCGCGGGCGTCGGCCACCAGCGCGACCGCCCGCAGCTTGCTGGCGTCGAAGCCGTTGAGGTTGATGCCGACGAACCTCGCGTCCTCGTTCTGGAAGGCGGTCTTGGAGGCGGTCACGAAGTCGCCCAACCGCGTGCCGATGGCGATGACGAGGTCGGCCTCCCTGGCCAGGCGGTTGGCGGCCAGGCCGCCGGCCGCCCCCACCGGGCCCACGTTCATCGGGTGGTTCCAGGGCAGCACGCCCTTGCCGGCCTGGCTCTCGGCCACCGGGATGCCGAAGGTGGTGGCGAAGGCGTCGAGCGCCGTCTCGGCGGCCGAGTAGATCGCGCCGCCCCCCGCGATGACGAGCGGCTTCTGCGCCCCGCGGACGAGCTCGGCCACCTCGGCCAGGACAGCGGGCTCGGGGACGGGCCGGCGGACGTGCCAGACGCGCTTCTCGAAGAACCGCTCCGGCCAGTCGTAGACCTCGGCCTGGACGTCCTCGGGCAGGGCGACCGTCGCCGCGCCGGTCTCGGCCGGGTCGGTCAGCACGCGGAACGCGTCGGGCAGGGACGAGAGCAGCTGCTCGGGGCGGCTGATCCGGTCGAAGTAGCGGCTGACCGGACGGAACGCGTCGTTCGCGGAGACGTCGTGCTCGACGGGGTGCTCCACCTGCTGGAGGACCGGGTCGGGCAGGCGGTTGGCGAAGTAGTCGGACGGGAGCAGCAGGACAGGCAGGCGGTTCACCGTCGCCTGCGCGGCACCCGTGATCATGTTGGTGGCGCCGGGGCCGATCGAGCTCGTGCAGGCGAACGTCTGGAGCCGGTTCTTGTGCTTCGCGTACGCGGCGGCGAGGTGGACCTGCGCCTGCTCGTTCTGAGGCCGGTAGTAGGGCATCTGGCACTCGCCGCCGAGCTCCTCGAGCGCCTGCCCGAGGCCGGCGACGTTCCCGTGCCCGAAGATCCCCCAGACGCCGGCGATGAAGCGGGTCTCCGCGCCGTCACGCTCGGTGTACTGCGCCGCCATGTACTTGACGATCGCCTGTCCGACCGTCAGCCGGATGGTGGACAACGGAGGCCTCCTCTCAGGGGAACCGCGGTGGTTGAGGACAGCTGGGGGCGGCGCCGGACATGATGGTGCAATGGCGTCGGTAATCGTTTACACTCTAGACCGGTCGGGCCCTCGGACGCAACCCTCGCGTCGTTCCCCAAGGCGATCATCGAGAGCCCGCGCGCAACGGAGAGGATCTCAACGAAGGCCGCCTCGGCGCCTCGATCGGGCGCGCCGCGACGAGCATCAGGAGGCACGGCACATGCTCCGCATCGCGATGTTGGGGGCCGGCCGCGTGGGCCAAGTCCACGCTCGCTCGGTCGTCGCCCACCCGGAGGCCGAGCTGGCCCTGGTCGTTGACCCGATCGAGGCGGCCGCCACCTCGCTGGCCGCAGCCCACGGCACCCGCTGGAGCCTCGACCCCCAGGACGCGTTCGACGACAGGTCCATCGACGCCGTCATCATCGGCACGCCCACCAACACCCACACCGAGATGCTCGCCCGCGCGGTGGACGCCGGCAAGAAGGTCCTGCTCGAGAAGCCCATCGACCTCGACCTCGTCAGGATCGACGCGGTCTGGGCGGAGATCCAGCACCGGGCGCCGTTCGTGATGCTGGGCTTCAACCGGCGGTTCGACCCGTCGTTCCGCGAGGTCAGGGAGCGCGTGGCGAGGGGCGAGATCGGCACGGTCCGCGCCCTGCGCATCACGTCGCGCGACCCCCAGCCCCCGCCGGCCGCGTACCTGTCGGTCTCGGGCGGCATGTTCAAGGACATGACCATCCACGACTTCGACATGGCCCGCTTCCAGGCGGGCGACATCGTGGAGGTCTCGGCGGTCGCCTCGGACAACGGGCTCGAGGCGTTCCAGCAGGCCGGGGACCACGCGCAGGCGATCGTCACGATGCGGGCCGCGAGCGGGGCGCTGGTGACCATCGTGAACAGCCGCTCCTGCGCCTACGGCTACGACCAGCGCCTCGAGGCGTTCGGCGACCTGGGCTCGCTCGAGGCCGGCAACTGGACGGCGACCACCGTGCGGGCGGCGAGCGCCACCCAGACCGAGGCCGCGGGCCCCATCCTCAACTTCTTCCTCGAGCGCTACCTGCCGGCGTTCAAGAACGAGCTCGACGAGTTCGTCCAGGCGGTCAAGGCGGACCGCGCCCCGGCGGTCGGGTTCGCCGACGGGCGCGCCGCGCTGCTCCTCGCCATCGCCGCGCAGGAGAGCGTCGAGACAGGCAGGGTGGTCAGGGTCGGCTGACGCCTCGCTGTACGCACGGGCGGCTGGCCTGCACACGCGGGACCGGCCGTTTCGATGCGGATGGCTGTGAGCGGCACGCGGCAGCGCCAGCTCGCGGAGACGGGCTGACCCAGGCGGGGATCGGTGGCGGCGCGGGGTCGGCACGATTGACCCTGGCGGGGCCAGGCGCGAGGGCCGGGGCGCTGGCGAGTCGGCTGACCCAGGCGGGGATCGGTGGCGGCGCGGGGTCGGCACGATTGACCCTGGCGGGGGCCACGGAGACCGACTCGCGGCCCCATCTGGTCACAGGTGACCCCGTGAGGGATCCGTGCGACCGGTGGCTGCCGCGTACTGTCCCTGTGGGGCAACAGGCTCGTGGCGCGAGGCGCGAGGGCAACCGGCCGGGGCGCCAGCGAGCAGCCGGGCGCGACGGACGGAGCACCCGCGTCAGCCGATGGCGAGCTCGCGCAGCGCGCGTTCGGCCACCCGCTCCGGCGTCAGCCCATGGCGCTCGAGCAGCCAGGCGTTGGGCGCCGACTCGCCCCAAGTGTCCTCGACCCCGATCCGGACGACGCGGCGGGGCTCGCTGGCCGTGACGATCTCGGCGACCAGCCCCCCGAGCCCGCCCAGCACCGAATGCTCCTCGGTGGTCACCACCAGCGGGACCCCGGCCGCTGCCCCGGCCAGCGCCGCTGCATCGAGCGGCTTGATGGACGGCACGTGGACGACGCCGGCGTCGATGCCCCGCGCGCCGAGCAGCTCAGCGGCAGCGAGCGTCCGCGCGGTCTGCTGGCCGGTGGCCACGAGCAGCAGGTCGGCCCCGTCTCGGAGCGGGACGATTCGGCCGGGCTCGAAGGTGCAGCCGTCACCGAACACGTCCGGGCCCGCCTCGCGGCCCAGCCGGACATACACCGGCCCCGGCGTCGCGGTGGCCCAGCGGACGATCGCCGCGCACTCTGCGGCGTCGGCCGGCGCCAGGACGGTCATGCCCGGCATCGCGCGCATGATCGCGAGGTCCTGGACATCGAGGTGCGTCTTGCCCGAGAAGCCCAGCTGCAGGCCCGCGTAGGCCGCGCCGATCTTCACGTTAGCCCCGGTCTGGGCCACGGACATGCGCACCTGGTCCACGGCGCGGTGGGTGAAGAACACCGCGAACGACGACAGCCACGGGACGAAGCCCAGCGTCGCCAGGCCCACGGCGGTGCCGACCATCCCCTGCTCGGCGATCCCCATCTCGAGGAAGCGGTCCGGGAACGCCCGCGCGAACTTCTCCGCCTTGGTGGACGTCGCGAGGTCGCCGTCGAGCACGAGCAGATCGGGGTTCGTGGCGCCCAGCTCGACGAGCGTGTCGGCCCAGACGTCGCGCTGCGGGGCGCTCACGACGCCGCCTCGTCGAGCTCGGCCCGGGCCGCGGCGACCTCGTCGGCGGTGGCCGCCCGCGCGTGCCAGGCTGAGGCGCCCTCCGTGAAGCTGAAGCCGCGGCCCTTGACCGTGCTCGCCAGGATCGCGGTCGGCGCGACGCCGCCGGCGTCGGCCCTCGCCGCCTCGCAGGCGCCGAGGATCTGACCGAAGTCGTGCCCGTCGATCTCGAGGACGCGCCAGCCGAACGCCTCGAGCGCGGCCCGTGCCGCCATGTCGCCGAACGGGTCGCGCCGGTCGCCCCGATGCAGTTCGCCCGGGCGCAACGGCCAGCCGTACTGCTGCAAGCCGTTTCGGTCCACGATGATCGTCAGGTTGCCGAGCGCGTACCTGGCCGCCACCTGCACGCTCTCCCAGACCTGGCCCTCCTGCATCTCGCCGTCGCCGAGCAGCACCCAGGTGTGGAAGTCGAGGCCGCGCAGCCTGGCGCCGAGCGCCATGCCCACCCCCACCGAGATCCCCTGCCCCAGCGAGCCGGTGGAGGCGTCAAGGCCGCGCAGCCGCGTCATGTCGGGATGGCCCTGCAGACGCGAGCCGGCCCGGTCGAAGGTCCGGAGCTCCTCGACCGGCAGGTAGCCCGCAAGCGCCATGGCTGCGTAGAGCCCAATCGCGCAGTGGCCCTTCGAGAGGACGAAGCGGTCGCGGTCCGACCAGTCCGGTTGCGCCGGGCGGACGCGCATCACGCGCAGGTACAGAGCCACCAGCAGGTCCATCGCCGACAGCGGCCCCCCGACATGGCCGGCGCCGGCCGCGTTGGTGCTCTCCAGGACCAGCAGCCGGCCCCGTCGCGCGAGCGCCTCGAGATCGGCGTGGCCGCCGGGACTCGCCGGGGCGGGGGGCGTGGCGGGCATGCGCGGGCTCCTCCGTGGTCGGCCGCCGGAATTTCCGCTGGCGACGGGTTCCATGTTCTCAGATTGAGGCGTAGAATGCAATCGATTACACATCAGCGTGGCCGAGGCTCCGACCATTCGGCCGCGGCGCGGCACCTTGACGGGCCGAGTGGCGTCATCTAGGCTGCGCAATCGATTACTTTCGCACGGCGCACGGGTCTCCGCCCGCCGGCGGACACAGATCGCGGGGCTCGGGAGGGTTTCGGGATGCGGCGCGGGCGAACAACGGCGATGGCTGGGGGCCGACCCCGCGAGGTGGGCGCGGGCGTCGAGGCGACCGCAGCATGAGCGAGCGCGGCGCTCCCGCCACGATTCGCGACGTGGCCCGGCGGGCCGGCGTGTCCACAGCCACGGTCAGCCGCGTGCTGGCTCGGATCGGCAACCCCAGGGCCGAGACCGCGGACGCGGTCATGGCTGCCGTCGAGGCGCTCGACTACCGCCCGTCGGCCGTGGCCCGATCGCTGCGGATGCGCCGGACCCATACCTTCGGCCTGATCGTCACCGACATCCAGAACCCCTTCTTCCCCGAGCTCGTGCAGGCGGCCGACGACGCGGCTCGCGGGGTTGGCTACTCCATCCTGCTCGGGTCAGCCGCGTACGACGAACACCGCGCGGTGCACTACCTCGACCTGATGGCCGACCGGCGGGTGGACGGGATGATCGTCGCCTCGAGCCAGGTGTCGGACGAGAGCTGGCGATGGCTGGCCGGCAGCCCGGTGCCGGTGGTGGTGGTCAACGCGGAACCCGCCAACGTGCCGATCACGGTCATCACCAGCGACAACCGCGCCGGGATGCAGACCGCGGCGGAGCACCTCATCGCCCTCGGGCACCGCCGCATGGCGTACGTTCGGGGTGACGAGGGGATCACCGCTGACCAGCCGCGGGTCGAGGGCTTCCGGGCTGCCTGCCGGGCCGCCGGGATCCCCGCCTCGGATCTCGTCGAGCTCCACGGCAATGCGCTGTTCGAGGGCGGCGAGCGGGCGGTGGCCGAGCTGGTGCGCTCGGGCATGGACGTCACTGCTGTCGCCTGCCACAACGACATCACCGCCATCGGTGCACTGCGCGCGCTCCGGGCTGCGGGTGTCCGCGTCCCGCACGAGGTGAGCGTCATCGGCTGCGACGACATTGCCGCCGCGTCGTGGGTCGTCCCCTCCCTCACCACCGTGGCGCAGCAGAAGGCGGAGATGGGCCGCATGGCCGTCGAGCGGCTGCTCGCAATGCTCGACGCCGGCGAGGGTGGCATCACCCCCGAGACCATCCGCATCCCGATGCTCCTCCAGGTGCGCGAATCCACCGGACCGGCCACCACAGGAGGTGCGCGGCCCTGACGCGTTGCCGCCCCTGGCGGCCACCAGTTACCAGCCGGCGGAGCCGGCCGATCGAGCGGAGACACAGCCGGAGACACAGCACATGGTTCGAATCGCCAACGCCCCGTGCTCCTGGGGCGTGATCGAGGGCATCGAGGGTGAGACCGCCGGCTACATGAAGGTCATCGACGAGATGGCCGAGACCGGCTACATCGGGACCGAACTCGGGGACTGGGGCTTCATGCCCACCGATCCCGACCAGCTCCGTGGCGAGCTCGGCGCGCGCGGGCTGGCGCTCGTCGGCTCGTGGGTCAGCGTCTGGCTGCACGACAAGGCGAAGCACAAGACCTCGGCCGACGACGCGGTCCGGACCGGCAAGCAGCTCGCGCGCGTGGGCGGCAAGGACGCGGTCGTCGTGCTGGGCAACGACCCGTACGGCGACCCGCTGCGGACCAGAATCGCCGGCCGGGTGCGCCCGCAGGACGGCCTGGACGCAGAGCAGTTCAAGGTCCTCGCCGAGGGGGCCAACCACGTCGCCAGGCGCGTCTGGGACGAGGCCGGCATCCGCACGGTCGTCCACCAGCACATCGGCACCTGGATCGAGACCGATGCCGAGGCGCGCAGGCTGTTCGACATGACCGACCCGTCGGTGCTCGGCCTGTGCCTCGACACCGGCCACTGGACCTTCGGCGCCGGCGGCGACCCGGTGGCGGCCGTCCGGGAGTTCCGCGACCGCGTCTGGCACGTCCACTTCAAGGACGCCGACCCGGCGATCATCGCCGCGTCGCGCGCCGAGGAGCTCAGCGGGCCAGCGTCCGTGGGCCGGGGCGTGTTCTGCGAACTGGGCAAGGGCTCCGTGGACTTCCCGGGCATGCTCGCGGCGCTCGAGGACATCGGCTACCAGGGCTGGATCGTGGTGGAGCAGGATGTGCTCCCCGGGATGGGCAACCCGCGGGAGAGCGCCCGGCGCAACCGCGAGTACCTGCGCTCGATCGGCGTCTAGGCGCATCGTTGCGTCGCGCCGGGCTGGCTCACGCCAACCCGGCGTGTCACCATTCCCCGGGTCCGGGGCGCGAGGAGGCGAGATGGCTGACAGGGTGCGGATCGGCATCGCGGGCACCAGCTGGTGGGCCGACTCGATGTACCTGCCCGCCCTCGCGGACCACCCGCTCGCGGACGTCCGCGCGGTCGCGGGCGTGCGCCCCGAGCACACGCGCGAATTCGCGGCCAAGTGGGGGATCCCCAAGGCGTACGACGCCGTGGCGGCGATGCTCGAGCGCGAGCCGCTCGACGCGGTGATCGTCGCCACCCCCAACCGCGCCCACTTCCCCATCGCCCACGCCGCGCTCGAGCGCGGCCTCCACGTCCTGTGCGAGAAGCCCGTGGGGATGTCGTCGTCCGAGGCCCGGCGCCTGGCCGACCTCGCGGTCGCCAAGGGCGTGACCACGATGGTGCCCTTCACGTACAAGAACATGCCCGGCATGCGGTACCTCAAGGAGCTCGTCGAGGAGGGGTACATCGGGCAGCCGTACCACCTCAACATGCGGTACTTCACCGGCTACGGGCGCGACGGCGCCTACGCGTGGCGCTTCGACCTCGACATGGCCGGGGCGGCGCTCTCCGGCGACCTCGGATCGCACCTCGCCTACTACGCGTACTGGCTGTTCGGCGAGGTGGAGTCGGTGACCGCGGAGTTCGGCACCAACGTGCCGAGGGCGAATCGGCCCGACGGGTCCGACTACCCGCGGGGCGAGGACTCCGCGATCATCCTGCTGCGCTTCGCGAGCGGCGCCACGGGCAGTCTCCACGTGTCGTCGGTGGCGCACGAGCCGTCGTCATTCGACCAGCTCCAGGCCGTCGAGCTCCACGGCTCCGCCGGCACGCTGCACCACGTCAATGACTGGATCACCGTGCAGGCCGTCTCGGGGGCGCGAGCCGACGAGTCCGCGGTCCACGAGCTGCCGATCCCCGACCACTGTTGGGGCGGCGCCCCGCGCGACGACGTCCACGCGACCTACAAGCACGTCTTCCGCCACCAGGAGACCCAGGCGCGGGCGTTCGTGTCGGCTGTGGCGGCAGGTCGACCCGTCAAGCCCGACCTCGCCGACGGCCTCGCCATCCAGCGCATCGTCGACGCGGCCGTGCGCAGCGCGCGCGAGGGGCGGCGGGTGCCGATCGCCGAGATCGAGGCGGCGGAGGGCTGAGGGCCTGAGCCCGGCGCTCGCGCCACGGCTGCATCCCTGGCCGAGGCCTCTCGGCATCCTGTTCCGCTGGGCTACGAACTCGACGAGGCGACCGCCTGACCAAGGCTGCCCCCGCCCTCGCCCGGTCCCGGACCGCCTCCGGCTGGGCCATCCACGTCACAGCCGTTCCGTGGGAGTACCGATCCGACGGGCAGCGGCCGCTGAGGGCGGTCGAAGCGGCGGTTCCCAGCCGCGCGACTGGGCGAGCCGTCGAGTTCGTAGCCGTAGGGAACAGACCCCGTGTCGCCATGGCGCCTGCCCCGACGAGCTCGAGGGGATCGCAGCGGCCCCGTCGTGTGTCGTCTGCGACGGCGAGGCGTGGGCCGGGCGCTTGGCTCGCGCGCGCTTGCCGGGCGGCGCCCGGTCACCCGAAGAGAGGTCGGCGCGCCCGGTGGGGGGAACCCGGGCGCGCCGACGTCAACTGCTAGTCAACATGGAAGGACCGGCGCTCGCGCATCATCGTGGATTGCGCGGGTCGCTTGAGCTTGCCCGCACAGAGCCACATACGGGAGGCCGGTCCAT
>JAKAMV010000813.1 GCA_021812735.1 Chloroflexota bacterium
GTGCCGGAGTTCGCGATCGCGTGCGACTGCCGCAAGCCCGGCGGCGGGCTGGTCCGCCAGGCGGTGGATGAGCTCGGCCTTGTCGCGTCGCGCACGTGGGTGGTGGGCGACAGCTGGGCCGACATCGCCGCCGGCCGGAGCGCCGGCTGCCGGACGCTGCTGGTAGGACCGGAGTGGCGGCTGGGGGCGTTCCTGCCGCCGGGGCGGCGCCCGGACTTCGCGGTGCCCGACCTCGCGTCGGGGATCGACGTGATCCTCGCGGACCGTCTCCCAGCGGGCGACGCGCCGGTGGGCGAGCGCGCGGGCCAGCTGGAGCCGAGCGCCCCCTGAACCCGAGGCTGTCGCCGAGGCGGCGCCTCATCGCGGCCCGCGGGACCGGCGGCCGGATGCCACCCTCCTGCAACGGAAAGTCGGAGCCGCCTCCCGACCGCACAGGGGCGACACACGGTAGGGTTACCCAATGACCACCATCTATCTCGATGCAGGGGCCCTGATGGTTGCCGGGGGTTCGGCAGCGGCGGGCTCCGAGAGTGTCGGCGCAGATGCCGCCCGGATGATCAGCCACCTGCTGACCTTCGGCCACGAGGTGGTGCTGGTGGGCGATCGCGAGAGGCTCGATACCACCCGCGCATCGCTGCCCATCGCCCGCCGGGTACCGCAGCTGGAAGTGAACGACGAGCTGGACGGTGTCGAGAGCGACGCCACGGGCTGGCTCGTGAGCGACAGCGCCGAACGGTGCGCTGGGGCGCGGTCGCATCGCAAGCTCAAGACCGTGCTTGTGGGCGGTGCCGCGACCGGCAACCTGGCCCATCGGCCGGCCGACCGCCTCGCGCGCTCGCTCGCCGACGCCGTGCTCGACATCCTGGCGACCGAGGCCATGCCCGAGACAGCGCCTGGGAGCCAGGGGGGCGCACAGGACCAGGACGATGAGGCCGACCGCTCGCTCGTCGGCACGGAGCCCGGCGCGCAATAGCCCACAGAGATCGGCCGGCGCCTGGAGCCGTCCCCACCGGCGCGGCTTCTTGCTGCCACAGGCGAGACCGCACGTCCCGGTGCGACCAGGTCGGTTGGCCCGCCCCGCGGGGGTACAGACGGGGCGTGCAGGCTAGGCCATGACCGGCCGGGCGAAGTTGGGGCGCCTGCGCCCGGGGTGTCGCTGGACCAGGGACGCCCCCAGGCCGACGGAGGCCATGACGGCAGCCGCCGCCAGGAGCCGCGGTCCGCCTCCCAGCAGCAGCCCGATGGCCAAACCCGACGCGATCGAAGCGCCAAGAAGCAGGCTGTCGTCCGGAGCGCTCGCAACGGTGACGCTGACCTGATGCACGGCCCCGGCCATCGCGACGCCGGCCGCATCGATCTCGCCCGGCAGCGCCTGGAGCACCGAGGAGGCCCGGGTCTTGATCGCCTCCATGGTCTCGCCGGGCTGCGTGGTCGCCGCGGGCCAGGGATCCTCGCTCTGGGCGTCGTGGCCGTTCGTTGTGGGCGTGGTCATCGTTCGCTCCTTGACGTGGCGGTGCAGATGCCCAATGGTCGCCCCTGCAGCCGACAGGTCATACGGCCGCCCTCGCCACGGGCATTGCGGCCGCATTGCACCCTCGCCCAGATCGGTTCGGCGTCCACAGCGGGCCGCCGCACGAAATCGCGAGTCGCCCCGAGCCCGCGGGACAGGTGCAAGGCGGATGCAAGCCTTCCGATGATGGGGCGGGCGCGGCCGGGAGCGACGGCGCCCGATTCTGTTGTCGGCAGCGGGCGCGGCTCGGTGTGGGCTGCGACGCGAGGGCGCCGCCCTGGGAGGCTCAGCTTGACCACATCCTGGAACTCGATGCCCGCATTGGACGCAGCGTCACCTGCCCGCGCGCCCATTTCCTGGCTGCGCCGGTGACCGCGCTCCGGATCGCCCTCCTCGCACCCCCGTCCGAGCCCGTCCCGCCCCCCGGCTACGGCGGCACGGAGCGGATCGTCGCCGAACTTGCCGAGGGGCTGCTTCGCCGTGGCCACCACGTGACCACGTTCTGCTCGGGCGATTCGACAGTCGGGGGCGACCGCGTCGTTACCGTGCCGGTTGCCCTTCGCCCGAGTGGCCAGTCCGAGAGCGAGCCCTGGAAGGTTGCGACCGCGACCATGGCCATCGAGCGCTCACTGCGCGGCGAGTTCGACGTCGTCCACGGCCACTTGGACCTGATGACGTTGCTGGTCGCGCCGGCCTGCCCCGTCCCTGTGGTGGCGACGTTCCACGGCCGTATCGACCACAAGGCGCTGGGGATCGCGATGCGCGGCTCGGCGGCCCACCTCGTGGCCATCAGCGCCCACCAGGCGGCGACGCGTCCCGAGGCTGACTGGGCGGCGATCATCCACAACGGCCTGACCCTCGACGACGCCCCCTTCGAGCGGCGGCGGGATGACGCGCTCGTGTTCGCGGGCAGGGTCGCGCCCGAGAAGGGGATCATCGACGCGATCGATGTCGCGAAGCTCTCCGGTCGCCCATTGCGGATCATCGCCAAGATCGGTACCCACGCCAGCGAGGCCGCCTACTACGAGGAGGTCTTCAAGCCGGCCCTCACCGCCGCCGGCAGCAGCGTTGAGTTCCTGGGTGAGCTGACGGGCGCGGAGCGCGACCAGATCGTGGCCTCGAGCTACGCCACGATCATGCCCAGCTCCTGGCCCGAGCCGTTCGGTCTGGTGGCCATCGAATCGCTGGCCTGCGGGACGCCGGTCATCACGCGGCGGGTCGGTGGGCTGCCAGAGATCATCCGGGAAGGCGTGGACGGCTTCTTCGGCGATGACGTCGGACACTTGGCGAGCCTCGTGGACCGCGTGGCCGAGCTGGACCGCGAAGCCATCCGCAGCTCGGCGATCGATCGCTTCAGCGCCGACCGGATGACCGCCGCCTATGAGGCGCTCATGCTCCGGCTGGTCACAGGCGAGGCGACGGGCGACCTGCGTGGCGGCCGGCCGCAGCTGCGCGTCGCGTCATCGCGAACGCTCGCACGTGCCGGCCTCGCAAACCCGTCCCTCCGCACGCCCGCGTCCCCCGACGCCAAGCCCGAGAGCGCTGCGCGGGAGAGCTCCCCGAACGACATGGCCTGGGAGCCGGATGCGGGATCGACCGCAAGGCTCCCGTAACCGTTCTCCGGGCGGCTGGCACGGTGTTGCGAGGAGCCCGAGGGAATCCTGCGGGCAGCGCGTGCCTGCGACGAGGGTTGGCACGTGGCCAGGGAGGGACTCCGTCGAATGTCCATCCGAGTACGCGCCCCGGCGGGGGGCGCTCCCGCCGGGGCTGCGGGGCTAACGGATGAGCGACACCAGCGAGACCACGAAGAGGACGCCGCCGAGGGCCAGGACACCGACGATCCCGAGGGACTGCGCGCCGGGCGGCTGGACCAGCGACAGGAGCCCGACCACCGCCAGGACGAGCCCGGCAACGAGGATCTCGAGGGCGCGCATGGAGCGCTCATCGGGCGCGTCGGCGGGTCCGATGCGGTTGGCGCCGGCTCGAACCCAGAGACGGGATCGGTCGGCGGTTCGGGCGATGCGCTCTTGCTGCACGGGAGCCTCGGGGCTGCGACGGGTTGGCTCGTGAATCCTCTGGCCCGACTGACCGCCGCGACATGGCCCGGATCTGGGGAGTCCTTGCGGAAGCGTGACACCGCCTGGCACGTCCTCCACCGCTCCGCAATCCGCCGCGTCCTGACCGTTCTCCTGGTCGTCCTCGCACCGGTCGTGGCGGCGCTGATCACGCTCGACCTGATGCCCGTGCTCGGCGGCCGGACGGCGCTGCCGTTCCTGGCTGCGATCGTGATCGTCGCCTGGTTCGGCGGCCCAGTCGCCGGCGTCGCGGCCACCGCGCTCGCGGTCCTGATCGACGGCATCGCGCTCATGCCGCCCTATGGCGAGCCGAGCGTGGCCAGCCGGATCCATCTCGTCATGCTGGCCGGGACCGGTCTGCTGGTGGACGGCATCGCCATCCTGCGGGCCCGCGCCGAGCGGCGCGCGCGCGACGCCTGGCGGCATTCGCAAGAGGTACTCGAGCGCGCAGACATCGCCGCCCGACGCCTCGAAGCCCTCCAGCAGCTCGCCATCGACCTCGCGGACGCGGCGACCGTGGATCGGATCCTGGAGGTCCTGCTCCTGCGCGCGAGCGTGGCGCTCAGGAGCGACCGGTGTGCCATCGGCATCCTTGACGACGCCGCCCCGGGCGGGGGCCGCGAGGTCATCTCGCTGGACGGCTACGCCGGCGACAAGCCGCCGCGGCGGCCACGCGGCACTCGCGCGCCCCTGGAGGCGACCCTGGTGGACGTGGCTCGG
>JAKAMV010000814.1 GCA_021812735.1 Chloroflexota bacterium
CGACCACCTCGAGCGAGACGTCGCCGCCCGAGGCGACGATTGCCTCCTTCACCCCATCGAGCCGCAGCGAGAACGACTCGCGAACCGCCGGGCTCGAGATATGGATGAGCCGCGTGTGGCCCAGTTCCAGGAGATGGAGAGTGGCCGCCCGCCCTCCCTCATGGTCGTCACTGAGCACGGCCGGGACCTGGCCGCCCGGCAGGTCGGCGTTGATGGTGACCAGGGGTAAGGAGAACGCGCTGAGGAACTCCTCGTGGCGCTTGGTCAGGCCGCCGGCGGCCACGATGACACCGTCCACGCGTCGCTCGAGCAGCAGCTCGAGGTACGCGATCTCGCGCTCAGGGTCCTCGGCAGCGTTGCACAGGATGATCGAGGAGCCCATGCGCTGGGCCGCATCTTCGGCGCCGCGCACGATCTCGGGGTAGAAGGGGTTCATGATGTTGGTGACGATCAGCCCGAGCGTCCCGGTCCGCTGACGACGGAGGGACCGCGCCACCCCTGACGGACGATAGTCCAGCTCGGCGATCGCAGCCCGGACCCGCTCGAGGGCCCCGGGGCTGACGCGGGGCGAACCCAACAGGACGCGGCTGACCGTGGCCGGCGAGACCCCGGCTCGGGCGGCGACATCGGTGATGGTTGCGGGCATCAGCCTGGCTCTGCGCTTGCGAGTGACGGTCGGCGCCGGTGCGGCGAACGGGGATCAGGCCGCATCATATCCGCACCCAAGCTGCCTCACCGGCGCGTCCCGTGACCGGACTCCTCCCGCGTTCGAGCCTCGAGCAAGTCGAGGATCAGGGCCGACCAGCCGAAGTCGGGCGCGCCGTGTCCCTCGCCCGTCAGGGTGTCGTAGTACTCCCGGAACCCATGGCGCTCGATGAGCTCGACCGTGGAATCCTCGATCCGGCGGGCCAGCTCCGGCCGGCCATGGCGCCGCAGGCCACGGCACAGGTACCAGTTGGTGTTCACCCAGGTCGCGCCGCGCCAGACGAGATCGGCGCCGGCGAGACCCGGCATGAACGACGGTTCGGCCATCGCGACTGAGGGCACCGGCCAGGGGGACCCGTAGGCCGTGGGGTCTTCGAGCTGCGCTGCCAGCCGGGCGGCGATCGATTCGTCGAGGTCCGCCAGCAGCAGAGGGAAGAGACTGGTGACCGTGCTGGTCCTGAGCGGGCGCTCAGCGTGGCCGGCGAGGTCCCAGAAGAGCCCTGCCGTCGAGTCCCAGCACTTGGCCACGAGGGCTGCCGTCGTCCGGCGGGCGCGCGCGGCGAAGTCCTCGGCGCCGTCCGGGTCGCCGGCCTGGCCCAAGAGCTCACCCAGGACGCGGAGGTTCTCGGCGTAGATCGTGTTCACCATCACGTCCTCGACGTTGAAACGGTCGAGGGCGAACATTCCTGCCGGATCGCGATTCACCTCCGCGTACTCATCGGCGACCCGGTGCCATGCTGCGGTGAAATCCTCCTCGGCGTCGCCGGAGAGCCCGAGTTCGGCGTCGAATTTCGGAGAGTGGTCGAGCCCCGTCTCATCCGCCTGGAGGACGGCGATGAGGCCATCCCGATCGGGGTCCCGGAGGTCCCGCAGCCAGTCGTAGTACCGCCGGACTGCCGGGAGAACCTCCCGCAGGTAGGCAACTCCGCGGCCCCGCGTCGCGACCGCCGCTACAGCTTCGGCCAGGAGCGGCGGCTGGATGCAATCCGACAGGTAGGGCGTGCGGTAGGCGATCGCGTAGGTCGCAAGTTCGTCAAGGAATGCCTCGCGCTGCCAGAACGTCACGTGGCCGATGAAGCCATCGGGCTGCTGGTTCGCAAGCAGACCTTCGATCTCGGACTCGGCGCGCGCGACATCGAGGTGGCTCAGGACGATGGCATGGAAGCAGGAGTCCCAGAACCACTGGAAGGGATAGGTCACGTGGGAGGGGCAGACGAAGTCGTACTCGCGGTCGCACCAGGCGGCGTGCCCGCGCTGGCGGTTTCGCTCGTAGAGCTCGCTGACGCTGCGCCGCATGCGCTCGAGGTGAAGCTCGTCCGTCGTTGCCATCATCCTTCCCAGGCCTCCTCTGGGCGTCCCCGCGCCGCTCATTCCCCGCCGGGCCCTGCTGCCGGTATCAGGGCCAACGTCATGCCGGAGGGGTCGAGCAGGCGATGAGCGCCCGGACCAGCAGGAACCTGTTGCCGGCTGTCACGAATGCCGCGCCGAAAGCCGTCGGATCCGACGAGGACGGTCCCGGCGGCGTCGAGGACCACGATCTCGTCGCCACAGCGAACGGCGACCGGTCCGTCCTGCGTGGCCGTGATCGCCACACGGCCGTCCCGAAGTGCCGCCAGGATGGCTGCCGGGGCCAAGTCCTCCGCTTCCACCCAGGTCGTCGGCTCACCCGGCAACCCGTCCTCGCCGACGTGGTGGAAGTCGCTGCCGCCGATGGCACCACCGCCGTGGGCGGACCACCAGTCGAGGGGCGTCGCGTCTCGGCGGTCCCAGCTCGAGTGCCAGGCTTCGACAAGCGGCGGGCGCCGCGCCAGGGGCCGTCGCCATCCGTGGACGCCAGCGACAGGGTGATTGATCGAGAGCAGCCCTCCGCCCGCCTCGGTGCTCGCAAGCCAGGTGTCCGTGTGCTCGCGGAAGTCGATCCAGGGCAGGGCGCCAAGCGCGTTTGCATGACCTTCGTCGGTGGTCACTTCCTGGCCCGGCAGCAGGAGGATTCCCGCATGAGCCCCGGCAGCGGGCAGCTCAGCGTGGTGGGCCACGGTGTTGTGGTCTGTCACTGCAAGGAAGTCGAGACCGCGCTCGGCGGCCAGACAGGCTAGCGCCGCAGGCGTGAGCGCCCCGTCGGAGTGGACTGTGTGCGTGTGGAGGTCGCCGGCCAGCCATTGCCGCCCGAGCTCCGCAGGTAAGTCGCGGCGCGGAGGTCGGACGGGCCGGGGCGGGGGGGCCGGCAATGGCGCGGGCTCTGCGGCGCCAAGCTCCACCTCCACCTCGAAGGCGAGTCCGTCGGCGGGGAGGCGGTAGAGTCCCAGGATGACCTGCCACTCCCCGGCCGGCAGCGGTCCAGGGAGGTAGCCGGGCGCGGCGGCCCGGGGGCCGATGACGACCGCGTCGCGCTGGCTGCCCGACCAGCCGCGGACACGTTCAGGGTCAGCGAGGCCGAGATCGAGGATGGCGTCCGCTGCCCGGGCGTATCGGTAGCGAACCGTGATCCCCTGCGTGCCGGGCGGGACATCGAACGGCAGGTAGCGGTAGATCGCCTCGACGCGATCCTGCTGGGTCCAGCGCCCCCGGTGCCGGATCACAGGCTGCCCGCGTCGACTGTCGTCTCGGCGAACGGGGCGGCCGGCCCGACCGCGATCCGCTCGCCGTCGTCCGCTCGATAGACCAGCAGGCGGCGCTGGTCCGGCACCAGCCAGACGCGGTCACCCAGGGCGGGCACGCAATCCTCCGGCGTGGTCGCCTGCACGCGCAGGTCCCCGATCTCGATCGTGACCAAGGAGTCCACGCCGAGGTTCTCCAGGACGCGGACCGGCCCGCTCAACCCCTCCGGGACTTCGACCAGGCTCACATCCGCGTATTCGGGCCGCATGCCGAGGACCACGGCCTCCCCGGACTGGACCTGACCACGCACGATCTCAGGGAGAGCCAGCCGCTGACCCGCCACGTCGCACCCGCCATCGCGTACCGTGGCCGACAGGAGATTCATCGGCGTCGACCCGATGAAGCTTGCCACGAACGTGTTGGCCGGCCGCAGGAAGCAGTTCGACGGCGTGTCGAGCTGGCGGATGTGGCCCCGCTCCATGACGGCCATCCGGTCGGCCAGCGCGAGCGCTTCGGCCTGGTCGTGGGTGACATAGACGGTCGTGACGCCCAGATCTCGCTGGAGCTGCTTGAGGAAAGTACGAGCCTCCAGCCGGAGGCGAGCGTCCAGGTTCGAGAGGGGCTCGTCAAACAGGAAGACCCGGGGTCGGTAGGCGATCGCCCGAGCGAGCGCCACGCGCTGTTGCTGGCCGCCCGAGAGCTGGCCTGGCCGGCGGTCGAGCATGCCCCCCTTGATCTGCAGGCTCGCGCCCACCGACTCAGCCGTTTGCCGGCGGTCTTTCCGTCCGACCCGGCGAATCTTGAGTGGGTAGGCGATGTTCTCGGCCACGGTCATGTGCGGGTAGAGCGCGTAGTCCTGGAACACCATCGCCAGGTCCCGCGCGCCGGGTGGCAGGCGGGTCACGTCCCGCCCGCCGATCAGGATCTGGCCCGCGTCCGGCCGCTCGAGGCCCGCGATCGAGCGCAGCAGGGTCGTCTTTCCGCAGCCCGAAGGACCGA
>JAKAMV010000077.1 GCA_021812735.1 Chloroflexota bacterium
CGCAGGCGGGGTGAGCTGCGGGGTCCCGGTCTCGCCGAGGACGGCGCCGGACGGTGTCGGCGTTGGGGTGGGTGTCGACGTTGGGGTGGGGGTGGGGAGTGGGGTGGGCGTCGGCGTGGGCGTCGGCGTGGGCGTCGGCGTGGGCGTCGGCGTGGGCGTCGGCGTGGGCGTCGGCGTGGGCGTCGGCGTGGGCGTCGGCGTGGGGAGTGGGTCATCGAACAGGGTGAACGTGCACACGGTCTGCTCGGCGATGGCGGGGATCGCCTCGCAGTCGCCCGGGAGTGAGATCACCTGGTCCGCGACCGGAGCGTAGCCGTCCGGCGGCGTCGTCTCGGAGAGGGTGTAGTCGCCGGCCACCAGGCCGCACCACTCGACGAACCCGTCGCTGTTGGTGAAGCGCTCCTGCCCGGTAAGCGTGAAGCCGGCCCCAGCGAGGGCATCCTCGTTCTGGTCGTACTTGTGCACCGCGATGCAGTACGTCGGCGTCGTGCACTGCTCGCCGTTGGGATTGGCGCTGGCGTAGCTGTCGTGGTCAACGGTCCACCGGACCCACAACCGGCCCTGGCCGCGCGGCGTCACGAGGTTGTTGTCGCCGACGGTCCCGACGACGGTCGTCCAGCCGGTGGTCGGCATCTGATCGCCGTAGGCCCAGTCGAACTGGTAACCGGTGTTGTCCCAGGTGTTCGTGTCCAGCGTGACCGTGAATGCGTAGTGCGCTGCGTCTGGTGCGCAGAGCGGGGTGATGGTGGGTGGCGTCCAAGCCAACGCGCTGGCGGGCACGAGGAAGGCGACGATGGCCATCGCGGCCGCCGCCAGCCATCCCGCCGATCTCAAGGCTCGATCGTGTCGCAAGGTGGGCCTCCTTGAATACCTGGGCGGCATACGCCGCCAATGAAATGGCACGCGGAGCCTTGCGGGGCCCCCGGTACGCCTCGATGAGGCGTCCCACAATGGTGGGCCTATATACGGCCCTCAGCAAGCATCTGCTGACCCATTCGTACCCCCGTGCTCGCGCTCATGGCGCAGCTGTTCCACAGATCGCGTTGCCCACGGGCAACGAATGGTCCTGGGACGATCGTCCTGATCTCACGCGGCAAGCAGAGCGCCAAGTCGACGCTTGTTCATGGTCCCCGAGTACTCCCTGTCGAGCCTTGCGGCGTGCGGTAGGTCGGCTGGGCCGCTGCCTGCGCGGCCCGCCGCGTCAATCGCCCCGGCTTCAGGGTCCCTCGTCCCTGCTGTTGCTCAGTGGCCGTGACTCGCCCGGAACCGAATTCCCCGAGAAGGGGGTGGACGGGACGCACTCAGGCTTCGTGCGCCCCGTCCAGGTCTCGGGGACCCCTTTGTTGCCGGACCTCCGCGAGCTATCTCCACGCGCGGCCGTCGTCCCACGGTACTACCCACAGTTGGAGAAAGGTACTGCACCAGACTCCACCACACCAGTACACGGCCTTACGTGTTCCCGGAGCCAGGTGCGCGAATACACCACCCTCGACCCGCTCGAGACGAATGGCGTAGACCCATGAGCGGCTCCCTGATGACGCGTCAGCTCGACCGCGGGATTGGCCTGATGCCGTGCAGCAGCAGTATCGGGCAGCAACGAGCCGTACGCGGACGTGATCGGCGATCTGCGATGCCTGGTGCGGACGGACGGGACGCACATCGCTGAGTGCGTCCCGTCCGGGTCTGAGCGTCCGCGATGACGGCCGATGAAGTCAATCTCGCCGTCGAAGGCTGCCCCGTCCATCGGCTAGGTGCGACTGGCTCCAGCTGCGCCTAGCGGCGCCCGCGGCCCCGGGTGGGCGTCCCGACCACAGCGCCAGCATCAGGATTGCCACCAAATCGAGAACGATCGGCACCCCTGAACCACCATCGCCGCCAGTCGCAGCAATGGTGTCCGTGGCCGGCGGGGTGATCCGCGGGGTCGCAGTCTCGCCGAGGACTGACTCGGAGTGGATCGGCGTCGGCTGCTGACAAGCGTCAACAGACAGGCTGAACGTCTTGCTCCATCCGCTCGAGCCGGTGGGGTCGTCCCAGGCATAGACCTGAACGGAAGCCAGGTGCGAGACGTACCTGGTGTGGCCCGGCGGCGTTGGGATGCGACCTGCCGAGAAACCGGTCCCAGCCGTCACCATCCGTCATGCGCGATTGGTCCTGGCGGGTCCCGCCTGATCAGGCCTGCTGGGCGCGCGAGCCGGTACGATGGCGGCCTGCCCCCGACGCACCAGGAGTCGCCGTGACCAGCGCTGACCAGCCCGCCGCCCCTGCCGCCATCCGCTCCGGCGTCCGCGCCGCGGTCGAACGGGCATGGCGCGCGGCGGTGGCGTCGGGCGCGCTGCCGCCCATCGAGGATCCGGCGGCAGCTCCGGCCGTCGAGGTGGAGCGCCCGTCGAACCCGGCCTTCGGGGACTTCGCCACCAACCTGGCCATGAAGCTCGCCCGGCCCCTCCGGCGCTCCCCGCTCGACATTGCGGCGCAGCTCGGCGCGGAGCTCCGCTCGGGCGCGGACGCCGCGCTCTTCGCCTCCGTGGAGGTTGCCCGACCCGGGTTCCTCAACCTGCGGGTGGCCGACGCCGCGTATGAGTCGCTCGTGGCCGGCGTGCTCGCGGCGCCCGACCAGTGGGGACGCATCCCGGCGGTCAACCCGCGCAAGGTCAACGTGGAGTTCGTGTCCGCCAACCCGACCGGGCCGCTCACGGTGGGCAACGCGCGCGGCGCGTTCGTGGGCGATCTGCTGTGCCGGGTCCTCGAGGCCGGGGGGCAAGACGTGACGCGCGAGTACTACTTCAACGACTCGGGCGCCCAGATCAACCACCTCGGCGCGTCGGTGCACGCCCTCCGGCGCGGTGAGCCGGTCCCGGAGGACGGCTACAAGGGCGCCTACGTGGAGGCGCTCGCCCGCGAGGTGCCCGGCGACGTCTGGGCGGCTGCCACGGCCGACGGCGCCGAGCCGGACGTGGTCCTGGGTGCCTGGGCGTCGAGGCGCGTGCGCGGCATGATCGAGGCGAGCCTGGCCCGGCTGGGCGTCCACTTCGATGTCTGGAAGAGCGAGGCCTCGCTCCACGACGAGGGCTGGGTCGAGCGGGCCGTGGCCCGCCTCCGCGACGCGGGCGAGGTGTACGAGCAGGACGGGGCGACCTGGTTCCGCTCCACCCGGTTCGGGGACGACAAGGACCGGGTGATCTACCGGTCCGACGGGCGGCCCACCTACTTCGCGGCCGACATCGGCTACGTGACCGAGAAGTTCGGCCGCGGCTTCGACCACCTCATCTACATCTGGGGCGTGGACCACCACGGCACGGTGGCGCGCAACAAGAACGCCGCCCAGGCGATGGGCTACGACCCCGACCACTACCAGGTGCTGCTGGTGGGCTGGGTCCGGTTCGTCGCCGACGGAGTCGAGGTCTCGATGTCCAAGCGCGCGGGCACGTTCGTCACGCTCGACGACCTGCTCGACGCGGTGGGCGCCGACGCCGCCCGTTGGTTCTTCGCCTCCCGCGCGGCGCACGTAGAGATCGATTTCGACATCGAGCTGGCCAAGAAGCAGTCGGCCGAGAACCCCGTCTACTACGTGCAGTACGCCCACGCGCGGATCGCGTCGATCCTGCGCAAGGCGGAGGCGGCCGGGCTGGCGCCCGCGGCGTCGATCGAGGGGCTGCTCGCCGGCGAGCCCGAGGCGGCACTCGCGCGGGTCGTCTCGCGGCTGCCCGAGGTGGTCGAGGATGCCGTCCTCGCCGAGGAGACCCAAGGTGTCACCGCGTACGCCACCGAGCTCGCCACCCAGTTCCACGCCTTCTACCGCGATGCGCGCGTGGTCGACGAGGCGGAGCCGGGGCGGTCAGCGCGGCGTCTCGCTCTCGCCCTCGCGACCAAGGCAACGCTCGCCAACGCGCTCGGCCTGCTGGGGATCTCGGCGCCCGAGCAGATGTAGCCGCCACGCCGCCGGCGGCGCTCCTCGCCGGGCGCGCCCCGGCTTCAGCCGGCGAGTCCCAGCACGTTCGCGACAGCGCTGAGCGTGGCGTCGCTGTCGGCGGAGATCAGCACCACGCGCTGGCCGGAGGGCTCGAGCACCGCCGCGTGCTTGCCCGCAGCCTGGAGCACCTTGACGAGCTGCTGGAGCTGCCCGAGGGCGCTGCCGGCGGCGGCCGTCGTGTCCCAGACCGTGTCCACCACGGCGGCCATGGCGCCGCCCGGCCCCTCGACCACCGCCGTGCGATCGCCGCCCCAGCCGGCGGCCGGGTCGGCGCCGGCCTGCGGATTGCCCGTCTGCATCAGGATGTTCAGCTGCAGCTCGCCCAGCGTGTCCTGCATCGCCACCTTCCAGCCGGCGCCCAGCCGCGCGGCGAGATCGGCGGGGAGGGCCACCGGGACCGCAGGCTCGCGCGTGGCCAGCTTGTCCGCATGGAGCAGCTGCTCGGTGGTGTTCGGAGGGTTCTGCCACAGTGCGTCCACGCCCGCGAAGCTCGCGCTGGCCTGGTAGGCGCCGAGCGTGAGCGTGAGGCCCTGGGTGTAGGGCCACAGCAGCGTCTGCTTGAGGATCGGCGGCGCGGCGTCCAGGGCCGCCTGCGAGGCGGGGTCGGACGAGCCGGCCACCTGGACCAGCTGGGCGGGCGTGAGGTTCTGCTGCGCCCACAGGCTCATCAGCAGCGTGGCGTCACCCTCGACCAGCGCGGTGCGGGCCAGCGTCCGGTCGCCCTGGTCCTTGGCGTCGCCCTCGATGGCCTGCAGGCCGAACTTCTGGTCCTGGAGCGCGTGGTCGAACTCGTGCGCGTAGGTGATCTCCTCGACCGACCCGATCGACCCGTTCGAGGAGATGATGTACATCGCCTTGGTGTGCTGGTCGTAGAAGCCCACCACCTGGCTCGTGAGCAGGTTGAGATACAGCGCCTCGAGCGAGGCGCCGGCGGGCATCAGGTCGAGCTGCTTGTACAGCCGCTCGGTGGCGGCCACCAGCTCGGGCGGGTTGTCCCGGTTGAGCGACTGGCGCAGGAACGCGCACAGGCCGGCCTGGTCCAGCGTGTAGCGCGGGATCGTGCGGTCGGCGGTGATGCCGCGGATCGTCTGGACGGCGCCCTCGATCTCGGTCAGGAGGGCGGCGTCCGGGTCGTCGGGGCCGATGGGCAGTGGCGAGAAGGCGGCCGCCGGGGTGGCGTCCGAGCAGCTGGCGGCGGCCGGCTTGACCGGGCTGGCCCCAGGCGAGGCCGACACGGCCGCGGTCGTGGCCACCGGGGCCGACGACGGCGGGGCGTCGCTGGGTTGCTGCGCGGTGGGGGTGCCCGTCGGCCCCGGGCTGCCGCAGCCGGCGACGAGGACGAGCGCGAGGAGCGCGGCCGGACCGGCTGCCCGGGGGCGGTGAGGCGTCATGGGCCCGATCATGCCACCGCGGGGTGGCCGTGTAACCCATGACGAATGTTCCTTTCTTAACCGTTCGGCGCCTCGGGGCTGAATCGCGCCCGCCCTATGGTTCGTAGCGGAACACCCCTCAGGTTCCATCCTCCCTCCCTCGGGACCGGAGATGCCAATTGGGCAGGCATCTCCGGTCCTTCCTTTTCTGGGCCGCTCTCGGCCGCGCCCGCAGCGCAGTTGAGCCCGCGGTGAGCGACCTGTGCCAGAATCCGCGGCATGGAGCTCACCTGGTACGGAAGGACCTGCATCCGGCTCAAGGGCCGGGACGCCGTCGTCGTCAACGATCCCTACCCCTCGATCGTCGGGCCGACCGGACGCGGGATCACCGGCGACGTCATCACCTTCAGCCATCCCGATGACGCGGGCCTGGGCCGGAAGCCGGTCAAGACCTCGCGCGACGGGGGCACGGCGATCCCGACCAGCCTCGAGACCGCGTTCGTGCTCGACGGGCCGGGCGAGTACGAGGTGCACGATGTGCTGATCACCGGCGTCCGCACGTACCGCGACGGGGAGCGCGGGGCCGAGCGCGGCAGGCAGACGGCCTTCATGACCGAGCTCGACGGGCTCCACACCATCCATCTCGGCGACATCGGCCACGAGCTCACGGAGGAGAAGCTGGCCGACATCGGCTCGGTGGACATCGTCTGCGTGCCGATCGGCGGCCCCCTGTCGGCGACTGCGGCTGCGGCGCTCGTCGCCCAGCTGGACCCCAAGATCGTCGTCCCGATGCCCGTCTGCGAGGTGGAGGCGGACTGCCAGGACGCGATGGACAAGTTCCTCCACGAGATGGGTGCCCAGCCTTCCGTCCAGCCCAAGCTGTCGGTGTCCCCGTCGGGGCTGCCCTCGGAGACCACCACGGTCCTGCTGGAGTCGCGCGGCAGGACGTAGGGCGTGGCGCCGCTCGGCTTGGGCCTCCTGGGCGTCGCAGCCGGCGTCGCAGTCGCGAACTGGTGGGCTGTGTGGTCGGCGTCGCCGCGCGCCCGCGCCGTCGAGCGGGTCGCCACACCCGCGACGCTGCTCGCACTGCTCGGCGCGTGAGCGGGGCCCCCGTTCAGGCGCCGCGCCGGTAGACGACCCGACCGCGCTTGACCACCACGTCGGCGAGCTCGGCGCCCACCCAGTACGGCAGCTGGCCAACGTCGGACGCCCGCCAGATGACCAGGTCCGCGGCCTTGCCCGGCTCGAGCGAGCCCACCTCGCTCGCCAGGCCGACCGCGTGCGCGGCGTTGATCGTGACGGCGGCCAGCGCCTCCGCCGGCGACAGCTTCATCTCCAGGCACGCCACGGTCATCACCAGCGGCAGGTTCGGGGTGGGCGAGGTGCCGGGGTTGAAGTCCGTGCCCAGGGCCACGGGCACGCCGGCCTCGACGAACCGCCGGGCGGGCGCCGCCTCGTCGGCCATCAGGAACCACGTGGTGGCCGGGAGGAGGGTCGCCACGGTGGGGTTGGGCCCGGCTGCCGCCGCCGCCAGCGCGGCCAGCCCCGCCTCCGAGGGGACGTGGAGATGGTCTGCCGACAGCGCGCCCAGCTCCGCCGCCAGCTCCGCGCCGCCCGAGGGGGCGAGCTCGTCGGCGTGGAGGCGGACCGCCAGCCCGTAGCCCATCGCGGCCTCGAGGATCCGCCGGCTCTGGTCCGCCGTGAACACGCCCTGCTCGCAGAACACGTCGCACGAGCGGGCGCGGCCCTGCGTCGCCACGCCCGGCAGCTGCTCCTCGATGACGTGGCGGACGTAGGCCTCGGTGCCGTCGGGGCGGGCGCGGAACTCGGGCGGCACGGCGTGCGCGCCGAGGAACGTGGGCACGACCTCCACCGGGCCCTCCTGGCCCAGCCGGTAGGACACCTCGAGCAGGCGCAGCTCGGTGGGCAGGTCCAGGCCATAGCCCGACTTCGCCTCGACAGTCGTGACGCCGTGGCGGACCATCTCGTCCAGCCAGCGCCGGCCGTGGGCGGCGAGCGCCTCCGCGTCGGCGGCCCGGGTGGCGGCGACCGTCGAGAGGATCCCGCCGCCCGCCTGGAGGATCTCGAGGTACCCGGCGCCCTGCTGGCGCAGGACCAGCTCGCGCTCGCGGGTGCCGGCGAACAGCAGGTGGGTGTGCGGGTCCACGAGGCCCGGGGTCACCACGCCGCCGTCCGCGTCGAGGCGGGCGAAGCGCGCCAGCGAGTACCCGTTCGCCTCGAGGCCGGCCTCCACCCCGTCCCGCGGGCCCACGCCCACGACCCGGCCCTCCCAGCAGGCGACGACAGGCGAGGAGGGCGAGGCGGGCCCGCCCGCCCGCGCGGCGTCCAGCAGCCCGAGCTCGCCCTGCATGGGGCCCCGGCGGATACCGCCTGCCAGGGTCGCGATCTGCGACGCGCCGTGGACCAGGAGCCCGGGGGCGTCGCTCTGGCTGCGGCCGCCCTCGATCAGCCGCAGGCTCACGTGCGGCCGCGGGCGTCGGCGAGCCGGAGCTCGAGCGCCATGAGCGGGTTGAAGTCGCGCAGCCGGATTGCGTCGGCGGCGGCGGCGAGGCGGGCCTCCAGCGGCGCGTCGGGCGGCACGTGCGCGTGGTCGGCGACGTCGAGGAACGCCGCAAGCGGCGCGAGGCCGATCAGCTCGGATTCCGCGAGCGCGACGCCGTCCTCGGCCGCCAGCCCACCCACCGCCTCCCAGGCGCGCCACAAGGAGGTCACCCGGAAGTCGAGCAGGTTCATCGAGACCTGGGCGCGCACCGGGTGGCCTCGTTCCGGCTCCTCCACCCGGAACCCGTTGGCCTGGAGGCGGGGCAGCCCGCCACCGGACTCGCGGACGCGCCGGGCGATCCGCTTGGCGAGCTCCACGTCCTCGGAGGTGAGGTTGATGTTCCACGCGATGAGGAACGGCCGGGCGCCGACGGCAGCCGCACCGGCACGCGGGTGCATCAGCGCGGGGCCGAAGTCCGGCTGGCGGCCGTTCTGGCGGATCTCGACCTTGAGCCCCTCGTACTGGCCGCGCCGCACGTCCGCCAGCTTGACGCGGTCCGAGCGGGTGGCCGCAGCGGCGTAGAGGTAGACGGGCAGGTGGTAGCGGGCCGCGATGCGGCTGCCGAAGCCGCGCGCGAGCTCGACGCAGTCGTCGAGCGTGGTGTCGCCCAGCGGCACGAAGGGGACGACGTCCACCGCGCCGATCCGAGGGTGCTCGCCGAGCTGCTCGTCCATGTCGATCTCGTCGATCGCGGCCGCGACCAGATGTTCGAGGCCGTCCGACACCGCGTCGTGCTCGCCGGCCACCGTGAACACCGACCTGTTGTGGCTCGCGTCCGAGGTCCGGTCGAGCAGGTACACGCCGGGGACCGAGGTGAGGGCCTGGACCAGCCGCTCGATCACGTCGAGGCGGCGGCCCTCGGAGACGTTGGGGACGCTTTCGACCAGCATGCGGCCGATCCTACAGGTCACCGCGGACCGCCGGGGGACCGGCGCGCAGGCCGATGGGTGGGGCCACCAGCGCCGAACTCGGAGCCCGTGTAGGGTTCGGGCCGTGACACGGAACCCGAGCCCGGCGGCAGCCGCCGCGGGCCACGCGCCGGGGGACCCGACTCGCGCCCGCCCTGCCGGTCGCCACGCGGCAGCGGGCATGGGCCGGTTCCTGGGCGTCGTGGCCCTCGTCGTGGCCCTCGCCGGCTGCGGACCGTCGCAGCCGGGCCCTGCGGGCCCGGTGGCGGTGGCGGCCTCGACCAGCCCGGACCTCGCGGCCCGCCCGCACAGCACGGCCGCTCCGGACCCGACCCCGGACGCGGCGGCCTCCGCCCCGTCCAGCGCGCCGCCAGCGCCAACGACCTCCCCGACCCAGTGGCGGGCCCCGAGTCCCACCAACCCGAGTCCCACCAACCGGTCCACGCCGACGCCAGTGCCGCACGCGACCCGGCACGCGTCGGCGACACTCTCGCCGACCCCGCTGCCAACGCCCCCTCCCACGGCCACGCTCAAGACCTCGACGGGCGTCCCGTACACGCCGACGATTGCCTGCAGTGCCACCGGGTCCGTCCAGTGCCAGTTGGACATGGACGTCGTCCGGCCGTCGGGCGGCGGTCCGTGGCCGGTGTTCCTCCTCCTCCAGGGCGGACCGTCCGCGGTCGATCAAGCCGACTACATGCTCCCGCTCGCCGACGCGCTCGCGCACCAGGGTGCCGTGGTGATGGTGGCCGACTGGCGCCAGGCGGCCGACACGGGCGGCGGGTTCCCGAAGTCCTTCCAGGACGTGTCCTGCGCCGTCGGGGTGACCCGGGCCATCGCCGCGAGGTACGGCGGCGACGGCGCCAGCGTGACCCTGGTCGGCCACTCGCTGGGGGGATGGGCCGGGGCGGTTGTGACGCTCGCCCCGACCGTGTTCACGCCCGCTGCCGGGACCTGCGACGCCACGATCGGCTCCCTCCGGCCCAACGCGTTCGTGGACCTCGACGGGGCCGTGGACGAACCCACCGCCATGGAGGACGGCAGCCCGTACGTGACGGCGTTCTTCGGCGGGACCGCGGCGCAGCAGCCGACGGCGTACGCGGACGGCGACCCCTTCAGCATCCTGGCGGCCCATCCGGCCGGCGGCAACCCGGCCCCGATCCTCGTCGTGCACGCCACCTCGGACGCGACCGTGCCCGTCGCGACCTCCCAGAGCTTCCACGCGGCGCTGGTCAGCGCGGGGTACCCGAATCAGCTGCTGCTCATCAGCGGCGGCCACACCGCGGCCATCGGCTCGAGCACGGTGGCAGCCGCGATCATGGAGCTCGTGACCTGAGCCGGCGGCCACCGCGTGCCCGGCGCGGGCCCACCGGCTGAACTCGCCCCTGCACCTGTAGACTCGCCCGATGCCCGACCAGCCCCGCAGCCTGCTGCGGCATCCCGACTTCCTCAAGCTGTGGGTGGGAGAGACCGTCTCGGTCTTCGGCTCGCAGGTGACGCAGCTGGCGGTGCCGCTCATCGCCGCGACCGTCCTCAACGTGACCGCGTTCGAGTTCGGCCTGCTCAACACCGTGGAGATGCTGCCGTTCATCCTGCTCAGCCTGCCGGCCGGGGTGTGGGTGGACCGACTGCGGCGACGGCCCATCCTGATCGTGGCCGACCTCGGGCGGGCGGCCGCCATCGCCACCATCCCGCTGGCGTTCGCCTTGAACGCCCTGACGATCTGGCAGCTCTATGCGGTCGGGGCCGTGGTGGGCTGCTTCACCGTCTTCTTCGACGTCGCCTACCAGAGCTACCTGCCCTCGATCGTGGAGCGTGACCAGCTCGTGGAGGGCAACGGCAAGCTGGAGATCACCCGGTCGGCCTCCCAGATCCTGGGCCCGGGCATGGCCGGCATCCTGATCGGCGTCCTGCGGGCGCCGTTCGCGATGGTGCTCGACACGCTGAGCTACCTGTGGAGCGTGGCGTTCGTGGCCTGGATCCACCGGGCGGAGCCGACCGTGGAGCCCCATGACGAGGCGGTCCACGGCCCCAAGCCGTCCATGCGCTCCGAGATGGCCACCGGCCTGCGGTACGTGCTCGGCCACCGCTGGCTCCGCTCCATCGCGGCGACCACGGGGCTTTCCAACCTGTTCACCGGGATCAGCGGCGCGATCCTCGTGCTGTACCTGGTCAGGGAGCGGGCCCTGTCGGCAGAGCAGATCGGCGTGACGTTCTCGATCGGCTCGGTGGGGGTGCTGTTGGCTGCGCTCGTCACGAGCGCCGTCACCCGGCGTCTCGGCGTGGGCCGGATGCTCGTCCTCTCGGCGCTCGGCTTCTCCCTCGCGGGGCTCGTCATCCCGGTCGCGCCCGACGCGGTGATCATGCCCGCCGTGGCGGCCTCCGGGTTCATCATGGGCTTCGCGGGCGTGTCCTGGAACATCAACCAGGTCTCCCTCCGGCAGGCGATCACGCCGCAGCGGATGCAGGGCCGGATGAACGCCTCGATGCGGTTCATCGTGTGGGGCACCATCCCGCTCGGTTCCATCACGGGCGGGGCTCTGGGCAGCCTGATCGGCCTGCACCAGACGATCTGGGTGGCGGCGATCGGCGGGTTGGTGGCGTTCCTGCCGGTGGCGCTCTCGCCGGTGCGCGCGATCCGCGAGATGCCCTCGGCGAATGACGGCGCGACGGCCTCGGCCGATCGCGGCGGTGCTGGCGCAGCCGAGTCGGCGCCAGCGCGGGATCGCGTGGCGGACGAGGCGACCACCTAACCGTCCCGGCTCCCGGCTCCCGGGCCCAGGCGCCGGGGCTGAGGACGCGCATCACGGACGACGCCGACCTTGCGCCGGCCGCGACGTTGTGGGACACTCCCGGGCTCATGAAGCGCAGACTCGGTCCAGCCTCGTTGATGGCGGCGGCGCTCCTTGTCGCCGCCGCCTGCTCGTCGTCCTCGACGCCCTCCGAGCCGTCCTCCGCCGCGCCCAGCGCACCGAACGGGCTCGGCTTCACGGCCGACGCCCTGTGTGCGCTCGTGACCCCGGCGGAGGTCAGCGCGGCCCTCGGCGCCTCGGTCGGGCCCGGCGTGCCCTCCGGCGTCAACGCGCCCTCCTGCAGCTGGCAGGCGGCCGATGCCAGCGGGGCGACCATCGCCGCCACCGACACGGGCTCGGTGGGCCAGGTGCCGTACGGCCTCCAGAACGTCCCGGGAGGGCACGTCACGGCGGTCAGCGGCCTGGGCGACAAGGCCTACTTCGCCTCCGGCGCCAGCGGGCAGACGGCCGAGCTCGACATCGCGAAGGGCGGCAAGGCGATCACCATCACGGTTGCGCTGGCCGATCCCAACACGACGCTCGCTCAGCAGGAAGCGGCCGAGCAGGCGATCGGAGCCGCCGCCGTCAAGAACATGTAGCGGACCGGCGCTCCGGCGGGGCCCCGGTCTAGAGCATCGGGATGTGCACGCCCCGCTCCCGGGCGACCTGCGCCGCGCGCTCGTACCCCGCGTCGACGTGCCGCACGACGCCCATGCCCGGGTCGGTGAGCAGCACCCGTGACAGCTTCTCGGCGGCGAGGTCGGTGCCGTCCGCCACCACGACCATGCCGGCATGCTGGCTGTACCCGATCCCCACGCCGCCGCCGTGGTGGATCGAGACCCACGTCGCGCCGGCCGCGATGTTGACCATCGCGTTGAGCATCGGCCAGTCGGCCACCGCGTCCGTGCCGTCCGCCATCGCCTCGGTCTCTCGGTTGGGCGATGCCACCGAGCCCGCGTCGAGGTGGTCGCGGCCGATGACGATGGGCGCCTGCACCTCCCCGCTGCGGACGAGCTCGTTGAACGCGAGCCCGGCCTTGTGGCGCTCGCCGTAGCCGAGCCAGCAGATCCTCGCAGGCAGGCCCTGGAACGGGACCCTCGCCTCGGCCATCTCGATCCAGCGGCGCAGGCCGTCGTCCTGCGGGAACAGCTCGAGGATGGCGCGGTCGGTGCGCAGGATGTCGGCGGGGTCGCCCGAGAGCGCCGCCCAGCGGAACGGGCCGCGCCCCTCGCAGAACTGCGGCCGGATGAACGCAGGCACGAAGCCCGGGTAGTCGAACGCGTTCGCGACGCCCGCCTCCATCGCCTGGGCCCGCAGGTTGTTGCCGTAGTCGAAGGCCACGGCACCGGCCTGCTGGAAGGCGAGGATCGCCCGGACGTGGTCGGCCATCGAGCGCTTGGCGCGCGCCTCGTACACGTCGGGCTGGGACGCGCGGAGGACCAGCGCGTCGGCGAGCGAGATCTCCGCCGGGACGTAGCCGCCGAGCGCGTCGTGCGCGGAGGTCTGGTCGGTGACCACGTCGAAGCGCTCGCCGGCCTTCGCCCAGAGGGGCTCGACCTCGGCGGCGTTGCCCACCAGGGCGATCGAGAGCGCACGGCCCTCGGCAGCGGCCTCCCGGGCGAGGCGCAGCGCCTCCGCCGGATCGTGGGTCAGCCGGTCCACGTACCCGATCTCATGGCGGCGGGCGGCTCGGTGCTCGTCCACCTCGATCGCGAGGCACACGCCCTCATTCATCGTGACCGCCAGCGGCTGGGCGCCGCCCATGCCGCCCAGGCCGGCGGTCAGGGTCACGGTCCCCCGCAGCGTCCCGCCGAAGTACTGGCGGGCGCACTCCGCGAACGTCTCGTACGTGCCCTGGAGGATCCCCTGGGTCCCGATGTAGATCCACGACCCCGCCGTCATCTGGCCGTACATCATCAGGCCCTTGCGCTCGAGCTCGCGGAAGTGCTCCCAGGTCGCCCACTTGCCCACGAGGTTCGAGTTCGCGATCAGCACCCGCGGCGCCCAGGGGTGGGTCCGGAACACCGCGACCGGCTTGCCGCTCTGGACCAGCAGCGTCTCGTCGTCGGCGAGACCGCGCAGCTCGCGGACGATGGCGTCGAACGCCTCCCAGCTGCGGGCCGCGCGGCCCGTGCCGCCGTACACGACGAGCCTGTCGGGGTCCTCGGCAACCTCGGGGTCGAGGTTGTTCATGAGCATCCGCAGCGCGGCCTCCTGCTGCCAGCCGCGGGTGGAGAGGGTGGTACCGCGCGGGGCGCGGACAGGGCGCGGGCCGGACGGGGCGGTGCCGCTGATCTCGGTGCTCATGGCGCCGGAGTCTATCCCTCGGCATCGCCCGCGATCGGGCGGGGGCGCGGGTCTTACTCAGCCCCCGAGCTGGCCCATGATCTGCTCCCCCAGCCCCTTGGCGCCGGTGGACAGCAGCGACACGATCACGCCCTTCTCCGCAAGGTAGGCATGGTAGACGCGCAGCCCGCCGCCGCAAGTGGCGACGTAGATGGTCCGCCCGCCGAGCGTCTGGCTCGCCTCGGCCGCGACCCCGCTCGACTGGGCGCAGGCGCCGTCGTCGTAGGTCGCCCGCCAGTCCGAGTAGAACGCGTCCGAGTAGACCCCCGTCCGGAGGTGGGCGACGACGCCGGAGGCCAGGTCGCTGCCGGCGATGGCGATGGGGAAGACGGCGCGGTCCACGTTGGCCGCGAAGCACGGGTCGGTGACGGCCTCGCCGAACGAGCTGGGCTCCTGGGTGACCGCGACGCCCCCGATCGAGGCGGGCAGGACCGACATGAGGCTGGGGTCCAGCACCGGCGCCGCGGCTCCGGCGGGGAGTGCGCACGAGGTGCCGGCCCCGAGGCTGCCGGCCACGCTGGGCGCGGCGGGCGCCGCGGATGCGGCAGTCGGCGCCGCTGGTGCGGCGGATGCGGCAGTCGGCGCGGCGGGCGCGCCGCTCGATGCGGGCGTGTCTGCCGCCGGCACCGTGGCGGACGGCGCGGCGGCGCTGCCGCAGGCGGAGGCGACCAGTGCTGCGACGAGCACCGCGCCAGCCGGGCGGAGCCTCACGCGAGCTCCCGCCGGAGCACCGGGTACCGATCGTCGGCCGCGGCGACGGCAAAGCCCAGTCGGGTCCAGAAGGCGGGCTCGGCCGCGCTCGTGGCATCGGGCTTGGCGCCCACTTCCGGGTAGGTCTCCACGGCCGAGAAGCCGCGGCTCGCGAGGTCGTCGCACACGGCCTCGACCAGCCGGGCGGCGTAGCCGTGCGCGCGGGCGGCCGGAGTGGTCGCGATGCAGGTGATCACCGCGGGCAGCGGGGACTGCGGCAGCCTGGGGTACAGGTCGCGCGTGCGCATCGCCCGCGGATAGGCCGAGAGCGGCCCGAACTGGATGTACGCGGCCGGCTCGTCGTCCGCCAGCAGCACCTTGGCGTAGGAGCCGAACACGGACGCGCCGCGGGCCAGCAGCCGGAGCTTGGGCCGTGCTTCGACGCCCACGGTCGGTGTGGCCTTGGGCTGCGGGGCGAACGGGTTGAAGGGCGCGTCGTCGCCGGCGGCGAACGGGTTGAAGGCGGGCCCTGAGGACGCGGGGGCGAACGGGTTGAAGGTGGGCGGGTCGTCGCTGCCGCCGAACGGATCGCGCGCCATCGGCTTGGCGGCGGGCGCCGGCCTGGCCGCGCTCAGCCAGCCGGCTCGGGCGGCCCTTGAGCCCCGCTCCGTGTCCTCCCAGTAGTCGCAGCTCCGATGGTCGAAGCCGGGGTCAGCGCACGGCGGCACCAGCCCGAAGGTCGCGTCGTCGGTCACGTCCACGATGCGAATGGCCATGCGGGGAGTTTAGGGCGGGCGACTTGGCCAATGACGTCCGTAACACCGCCCAGGGCGGTGTTACGGACGGATCCGGGCCGCAATACCGCCTGCGGCGGTACGACGCCATGGCTCCACGCTCCGGGCGCTGCGCCGCCGCTGCGTAATACCGCCGCGGGCGGTATCCAGCGGTTCGCAACGAGGAAACCGGGCCATGCGCGACGCTCGACGCCGCGCAGACGCGGAGCCCGACGATCGCCCTGGGCTCCCCGCAGCGTCGCCCGCACGGGCTACTCGACCAGCGCCGCCAGCTCCCCGCTGCGGACGAGCTGGAGGGCCGCCGCCATGTCCGGCCCGGGTTCACGGTCCGCGGTGAGCGGCGCAATCGACCGCCTGACGATCGCGAGGGCATCCGCCACGCCCTCGCCGGGCATCGGCGCGTCCTCGCCCACCGACGCCCGACGCAGTTCCAGCGCCTGGGCAGCGGCCAGCACCTCGATCGCGACGATCTGCTCCACGTGGGCGAGCACCGTGCGGGCGTGGCGCGCCGCCCCAGCCCCCATCGACACGTGGTCCTCCTGGTTGGCGGAGGTGGGGATCGAATCGGCCGACGACGGGTGTGCGAGCACCTTGTTCTCGGACGCGAGCGCCGCCGCCGTGTACTGGACGATCATGAGGCCGCTGTTCCGGCCAGGGTCGGGCGTCAGGAAGGCCGGCAGCCCCCCGTTGAGCCGCGGGTCGAGCATGAGCGCCACGCGTCGCTCGGAGATGGACCCGAGCTCGGCCAGCGCCAGCTTCGCGAAGTCGAGCGCGAGCGCGATGGGCTCGCCGTGGAAGTTGCCGCCGGAGATGACGAGGCCGCCGCCGGTCGCCAGCGCGTCCGCTGGCACCTCGCCGCCGGACGGGAACACGAGCGGGTTGTCGGTGGCCGAGTTGAGCTCCACGTCCAGTACGCGGCGGAGGTGGTCGAGCGCGTCGCGCACCGCGCCGTGGACCTGCGGCACGCAGCGCAGCGAGTACGGGTCCTGCACCTTGTGCGCCGAGCCGTGGTGCGCGGTCTGGAAGCCGGAGGCACGGAGCAGGTGCCGCACCTCGGCTGCGACCGCCACCTGGCCGGGGTGCGGGCGCGCCAGCTGGTACGGCGCGGCGAAGGCCACCTCGGTGCCCAGCATGGCCTCGAGGGTCATCGCGGCGGCCACCGATGCCGTGCGCGTGAGCCGGTCGGCGTCGGCCAGGAGCAGCGCGCCGAGCGCGCTCATCAGCTGGGTGCCGTTGAGCAGCGCGAGGCCTTCCTTGGGCGCCAGATCCATGGGCTCGAGGCCGACCTCGCGGAGGGCGACGAGCGCGGGCATCAGGACGCCGCCCATCTCGACCTCACCGCGCCCCACGATCGGCAGCGCGAGGTGCGCCAGCGGCGCCAAGTCGCCGGAGGCGCCGACGCTCCCCTGCTCAGGGACTACGGGATGGATCCCCAGCTCGAGGAACCGGAGCAGCCGGTCCACCACCTCGGGTCGGGCTCCCGAGTGCCCGAGGGCGAGGGTGTTCGCGCGCAGCAGCAGCATCGCCCGCACGACGTCACGCGGGAACGGGCGGCCCACGCCGGCGGCGTGCGATGCGATGAGATTCCCCTGGAGGCGGGCGGTGTCGGCCGGCGGGATGAAGGTCGTGGCGAGGTCGCCGAAGCCCGTCGTGACCCCGTACACCACCTCTCCCCTGGCGACCAGCGCGTCGATCACCGCGCGCGCCTCGGCCATCCGCTCGCGGGCGTGGATGTCGAGGTCCACGCGGGCGCCACCGCGCGCCACCGCCTCCACGTCGGCGATCGTCAGGTCGGCGCCGGTGAGGATGACGCGCTCCGGGCGCGGCTCGGGGGAATGGCTCGGGGTGAAGTGGGGCTCGCTCACGCTGCCGAGGATAGAGGGCGGAGGTCGCCCGGGTGGGCCGGGTCCGCGAACGAGGCGTCCGCGGCGGTGCGGGAGCCGGTTGGACGCCCGTCGGCTATCCTCGCCTCCGTGCCGGAAGGTCGCACGCCGGCGACCCCCACGAGGAGCTGCCCCGCACGTGCTCGCCTTCATCGACACCATCGCCATCCCGTTCCTCACCGGCCTCTACGGGGCCGTCGGCTACCTGGGCGTGTTGGTCGCGATGGCGATCGAGTCCGCCATGATCCCGCTGCCGTCGGAGCTGATCCTGCCGTTCGCCGGGTTCATGGTCTCCGATCCCGCCCAGATCGAGCCGCTCACTAGGTCGCCGTGGAGCTTCTGGATCGTCGTGGTGGTGGCCGTGGTCGGGAACACGGCGGGCTCGCTGATCGCCTACGCCATCGGCGCGTACGGCGGCCGGCCCTTCCTCGAGCGGTACGGCCGCTTCCTGCTGATCCGCGAGCACGAGATCGACATCGCCGACCGGTTCTTCGCCGACCACGGCGCCGCCACGGTGTTCTTCGGCCGCCTGCTGCCGGTCGTCCGCACGTTCATCTCGTTCCCCGCCGGGGTGACGCGGATGCCGCTCGGGAGGTTCGTCGCCTACTCGACGGCCGGCGCCGTGCCCTGGTCGGTCGCCCTCGCCTTCGCGGGCACGCAGCTCGGCGCGCACTGGGGAGACATCCGCAAGGCCCTCCAGCCGTTCGACACGCTCATCGCCGTGCTGGTCGTGGCCCTGCTCGCCGTGCTGCTGTGGATGCGGCTGGGTCGGCCCGGGTGGCCCAGGAAGGACGCGGGAACCGCCGCCGGCTGACGAGGCCGAGGGCCCGGCGCAGCGGGAGACGGCGTCCCGGACGCCTCCCGAGTCAGCCCCAGGGCAGGTCGTTGGCGCCGCGCAGGTGCGTGGTGTCGTTGGCCAGCAGCAGCGTGCCCCGCCGCGGGCCAGCGTCGTCCGCGAACGCGAGGACGGTCAGGTTGCACTGGCTCTGGATGAACCGCTGACGGAAGTGCCGCACGTCGGTGTCGAGCGCCACGCACAGGAGGATCCGGTTGAGGCTCCCGTGGGCGATCACCAGCACGCGGTGGTCCGCTCCCACCGCGCCCGCGGGGCCGCCCGTGGCGGTCGCGGCCCGGAACGAGGCGCGGGCGATCCAGCGCCGGTGCTCGTCAAGCAGGTCGTCGAGGAACGCGGCGACGCGACGCGCCACGTCGTCGCCCGACTCGCCGCCCGGGCAGCGCAGCTCGTCGGGCCGCTCGAGCCAGGCCCGCCGGCTCGGCCCGTCGTTCTCGTCGAGCTCGGCGTACGTGCGCCCCTCCCAGGCGCCGTAGTCCATCTCCTTGAGGCGGGGGTCGGCCTCGATCTCCACGCCGCGTCCCGCGACGATGTCGGCCGTCTCGCGGGCGCGGAACAGGGGGCTGGTGATCACCCGCTCGAACGCGGTCCCTGCGAGGCGGCGGCGCAGGGCGTCGGCCTGGCGGCGGCCCGTGTCGTTGATGGAGATGTCGATCTTCTGGCCGAGGTGCTGCTCGGGGATCGAGCGGTCCGTCAGGCCGTGGCGGGTCAGGACGAGGGTGAGCATCGCCGCCAAGAATAGGGCGGGCCGGGAATGCGAGAATGGGACCGGAGGTACCCACGGAAGCAGCGATGAGCGACACCGACCACGGCGCGCACGGCGCCGCCGCCCACGGCCCCGGGCACGACGACGGCCACGGCCATGACGAGCACGGCCACCCGGCCGACAAGCTCGGGCCCATCGACTGGACGCTGTGGTCGGTCGGCCTCCTGGGGGTAGCCGTCGCGCTGGTCGTCACGGCCGGCTTCGCCATGGCCACGGGCTTCAACTTCGGCCTCTAGCACGGTCGCGCCGCCGCCGTTTCTGTGAGCAGGTGCAGTCCGGGTAAACGTTTCTGAACGAACCCGCGGGCCGCGCCGCCCCGCTGCTAGCGTGCCCGCCCATGACCCCAATCGCCCCCCAACGTCACGCCCGCCCGGTCACGCGCCGACGCCGAGGGCCCGGCACCTGGATCCTGACGCTCAGCGTGGCCGCTGTGCTGTTCGCCGTGTCGGCGGCCATGCTCACGGCGCCGGGCAGCTCGCGCGCAGGCTCGAGCGATCCGGCAGCGGCGGCCTCCTCCGCTGGCGCGTCTACGTCCAGCGACCCGTCGGCGAGCACCCTGCCGTCAGCCGCCCTCGCCGCCGCGGGGCTCGCCTCGCCGCCGCCTCCCGCCCCCGCCGCCGCGCCGGCGGCCGTCGCCGCGGCGATACCCGCCGGGCCGTTCGCGCACGGGCTGCTCATCGCCGACCGCGGCAACGGGCGCATCCTCGCGGTGGACAACTCGGGCCACATCTTCTGGAAGTTCCCGGTCAAGGGCAGCCTGCCCGGCGGC
>JAKAMV010000815.1 GCA_021812735.1 Chloroflexota bacterium
CAGCCGCCCCGCCCCGCGAGAGGGGGGCGGTCGCCGCCGAGGCCCCCTCGTTGCCCAGCCCCGTTGCCGGCTGAACCCCATGCCCCCACCATCGCCCGACCAGCCAGCGCACCGGGTCGAGTGCCGCAAGCGCGACCAGAAAGACCCCGATGTGGCCGATCGCCGAGAGCGTCACGCCAGCCTCCGAGCGGAACGCCGGCCCGCCCAGCAGGTCCGCGATGTTCGGGGTCGCGTACAGCGGGAGCGTCAGGATCGCATGCAGGTTCATGAACGACGCCGCCGCCAGCACGATCGTCGCCGCCAACCAGCGGCGCGACGTCATCGCGAGCAGCGGGAGCAGCACGAAGATCGGGAACAGGTATCGCTCGTGGACTCGGGTGGGCAGCACGAAGAACGCCAGGGACAGGAAGGCGGCCGCGAGCAGGATCGAGCGACGGCTGTCCCGCCAGGCGACCTGCAGCACGCCGAGCACGATCCCGACGACCAGCAGGAAGGCGCCGAGCACGAACCCGGGCAGCGGCCCGAGCAGGGGCACCAGGTCGTCGGACCAGGTGCCGGCCCGCGCCAGCGAGACGCCGCCCGGGTCCGACACGAGCGCCCAGCCGTTGTACGCATTGACGGTCAGGTAGTGGTACTCGCCGGCGGTGGTCAGCACCAGCCGCAGCAGCCCCACGATGTCCAGGCGGAACGGCACGATCACGACGAAGAGTACGGCCAGTCCCGCCGCGACCGACGAGATCAGCCGCCAGGGACCCTGCTCGTCGACGAACCAGCCCGTCAACCGCGCGTTGCGCAGGCGCGGCACGGGCCCCGACCCGGGAACGAACAGGTGGCGCCGGAGCAGCATGACTCCCACGATCGGCGAGAGCACGAGCCCAAACTGTGGCTTGACCAGAGCCGCCAGCACGGCGAGCGCCGCGGCCGCCTCAGACCAGCCGTCGACGAGCGCGAGGAGCGCGCCCAACACGATGAGCGCGCCCAGCGCATCCATCTGCCCCCAGAGCGCGGAGTCGTACCAGGCGACGGGGTTGAACAGGTAGAGCGCCGCCACGCCGAGCGCCAGGAGCCGCAGGCGCGGTTCCCGCGGCGCCGCGTCGCGTCCACCGGCCGCGGCCGGCACGTCGTCGTCGCGTCCGCCGGAGGCGGCCGACTCGTCGAGGCTGCCACCCCAGCGGAGCACCGTGCGATAGAGCACGTACGCGACGAGCAGGTCGAACAGGATCGCCGGCAGCTTGATCAGCTGGCCCGTCACCGCCGCAGCGTCGCTGCCCTGGAGGGCCGCAAGTGCCTGGCCCGCCAGGCCCACCGCCCAGAGGATGTACAGGTACCCGGGAGTGTAGTCGGCGAAGCCGGCGTTGGCGTAGAAGCCGGATGGTCCATAGTGGGCCAGGGTGAGCGCCCAGGAGGTGAAGCTCGAGATGTCGGTCTTGAAGCCCGAGCCCGGGAAGAGGACGTATGCGATGATGAGCCGGAGGGCGAGCCCGGCGAGCAGGAGCAGCGCGATGGCGGGAATGCCGGCCCCAACCCGCACCGATCCTCCCGGCGCTCCGAGGCCACGTTCGGTCCCACCCGCCGAAGGCGATTGCACCAGCGAACCTGCCTCCTGACGAGCGACGAGGTGCACGGCAGTATAGCAACCGAGATCAGGCGGGCGGGCGGGCGCGCCGACCCGTGGACCCTTGCCACCGCTGGATGGCCGCGTTGGCTCGGTCACGGCCCCGATCGCCTCCCCGTGGACGGCCCGCCCAGCACCGTCGGCGCCGCGCTGGCCGCGCGGTCGCCCCGGGTGGTGGGACTCGGGTTGGTGGCCCTCGCCGCGGTCGTCTATCTCGCCTCGAACCCGCTGCATCCTGATGTCTACAACCACTTCGTGTGGCAGGCCGACGCATGGCTGCACGGGCGCCTCGCCATCGCCTACCCGGTCAGCCACGGACCCCATCAAAACGACTACTTCCAGGACGTGATGCCCGACCCGGGCCATCCGGGGCTCGGAGTCCTGCCGTTCCCCCCGCTGCCGGCCCTCGTGCTGCTGCCGTTCGTCGCCCTGCTGGGGCTCGCGACACCGGCCGCGTTGCTCGCGGCACTGCTGGGCGCCATCGACGTTGGGCTCGCGTGGCGCCTCTGCCGGCGCTTGGCTGCCGACCGCGGCGTGGCGCTGGCCGCGACCCTCTTCTTCGCCTTCGGGACGGTCGCCTGGTACGCCGCGGCGATCGGCTCGACCTGGTTCCTGGCCCACGTGGTGGCGCTCGGCCTCTCGCTGCTCGCTGCGACACTCGCGATCGACGGCGAGCTGGCGCGCCAGGCGCCCCGCCGGGGAACTACATCCCCGCTGGCCACGCCGGCGCCCGGCCGCGTCGACGGCCGCGCCTTCGTGGCAGCGCTGCTGCTCGGGCTGGCCACGCTCTCGCGGCTGACGGTCGTCTTCGGGGCGCCATTCCTGCTGGCGGTGGGCAGCGGCACGTGGCGCAGCCGCCTGGTCTCCGTCGCCGTCGGCCTCGCGATCCCGCTGGTCGCACTGGCCGCCTACAACGTCGCCTCGACCGGCCAGCTGTTCAACCCGGCGTACGCTGTCATCGCGCGCGCCGAATACCATCCGGTCCCGGCGCTTTACCATGCCGACTGGGGCGTCGAGGACCTGCGCTACATCCCCCAGAACCTGCTGCTCGTGCTGTTCAACCCGCCCGTGGTCCACCCCGCGTGTGGACCGGCCATCCTCGACCCGACCTGCGGCACGCTGCGGCCCGACCCGATCGGTATGAGCCTGCTCCTGACCAGCCCGGCCTATCTGCTCGCGCTCCCGGCGTTGCGCCGGCCGCGCCGCGACCGCGTGGTCGCCGGCGCCGCCCTCGCCGTGCTCCTGGTGGCGCTGGCCGACCTGGCCCATTTCAGCCAGGGGTGGGTGCAGTTCGGCTGGCGCTTCAGCAACGACTTCGCACCGTTCGCGCTGGTGCTCGTGACCCTGACCATGGCGCGCCTGGGGCTCAGTCGCCGTGTCCTCTTCCTCGTCGGGCTCTCGATCCTGGTCAACCTCTGGGGGGTCTACTGGGGCGTGTCGCTCGGATGGTGAGCGGGATCGGCACCTTCGTGGTCGCCCTGGCGCTCTACTGGCCGACGTTGATGCCCGGCGTCGGCTTCTGGGATACCGCGGAGTTCCAGACCGTCGGGCCAGTCCTGGGGATCGCGCACCCGACCGGGTTTCCCTCGTACGTGCTGCTGACGTGGGCGGCGAACATCTTGCTCTCGCCGTTCGGCGCGACCGCGTACCGCATGAACCTCACTTCGGCGATCCTTGTCGCCGGCGCGGCCGCCTTCCTCGCCGCCACGATCCAGCGACTGACCGGGCGGGCGATCCCCGCGCTCGCCGGCGGCCTCCTCCTGGCCGGCGCGCCGATCACCTGGTGGACCGCGGAGCGCGCCGATCCACACGCGTTCCACCTCTTCCTGTCGACCCTGCTCCTCTGGTTGCTGGTGGCCTGGGCGCAGCGTGTGCGCACGGCCCCGGCGAGCACGGAGGTGGCCGACCCCACGGCCGATCGTCTCCTCCTGGTGGCTTCGGCGGTCTACGCCGTGGCGCTCGCGAACCACGCCCTTACCGTGCTGCTCGCCCCGGGGATCCTGATCGTCCTGCTCGCTGTGCAACCGCGCCTCTTCGTCCGCCGTCCCCGTCTGGTGGCCGCGTGCGCCGGCCTGATCGTTGGGCTGGCGGCCGTCTTCTACGCCTACATCCCGCTGCGGGCCGCGATGGATCCGCCGCTCGACTATGCGCACCCGACGACGCTGGGGCGGTTCGCCTACCTGGTGCTCGGGCTACAGTTCCGCGGGCTGCTGCAGAACCCGCTGAACGGCGGGCTCAGCCCCGTGGTCGAGATCTTCGCCGCCCAGCTTGGCGCCGCCGTCCTCGTCGCGGCGCTGGTGGGCCTGGGCGTGGTCCTGCTCGGGCGCGCGCCGCTGCGCGGGGTGGGACCTCCCGTCGCGCTCCTCACCGTCACCTGGTTCGCGATCGTGACCCTCTTCGCGCGTGCCTACAACGACGGGTTCCCGGACCGCTACTACCTCGTCCCGCTGGCGATCGTCGCGCTGTGGGCGGGCGTCGCCGGCGCGCTGGCGTGGGACGCGGCGGCGGCGCTCATGAATCGACTGCGGCTGCCGGCGCGACGCTGGCCGCCCCGGCGGACACGGCTTCTGCGCGGCGCGGGGGCGCTGCTGGCCGCGGCGCTGGTGCTCGGGCTGCCGGTGCAACGGGCGATCGCAGGGCAAGCGGCGCAGAGCGCCGCGGCGGACACG
>JAKAMV010000816.1 GCA_021812735.1 Chloroflexota bacterium
CCGTTCGCCATTTCCTGATGAACGGGACCTCCGGGTCGGAGTACATCGCCCGCTGGCGCTCGATCAGCCGAACGGTGAACCGCTCGAGGACGCGCAGGAACAGGCCGTCCATCGAGCCGAAGTAGTGGTGGATGAGGCCGGCGTTGGCGCCGGCCTCATCCGCCAGCAGTCGAGTCGTGATCGCGGCGTGGCCTGCGCTGCCGAGCAGCCGCTCCGCGGCGTCGAGGAACCTCGCCTCGGTCGCGTTCCGGGACGCTGGCGCCGGGACGATGATGCTCAGGCCAGGACCTCCAGATCGGTCGTCACCGGCACCGGGGCGGTGAGGATGTCAAGGACCGGCGACGTGTCCTGGACATACTGGCAGAGCTCCTCGAGCTGCTCGCGGCTCCCGTTCGAGGAGCGGACCCAGGCCTTCGCCCGGATCTGCCCGAAGCCGGCCCGCGGACCGCCGAGACCGAGGAAGCGGTGGAGGTCGAGGTCACCCTCGACCTCGTAGCGCAGCTCGGCGATGTCGATGCCCCGGGCGGCGGCGTTGTAGACGTAGCCGACGCCGTAGCAGAAGGCGAGGGCCTGGAGGACGAGCTCCACGGCGTTGGGGCCGGCGTTCGAGCCGAGCAGGACCGGGGGCTCGTCGCCGGTCAGGTGGAAGGCCTCCGACCGCTCGTTCGTCGTCTGACCGGCGTGCTCGAACTCGCGGATCTCGCCGCGGCTTCGACCGCCGTGCTCCCACGTGCTGCGCGCACGGAACGTGAACCGGGCGAGTGCGGGATCTTCCTTGACTGCGCCGATCGTCGCCACCAGGCGGTCGACGTCGACTCCGTTACGCATGACCATCGTGGCCATGGCACACCTCCTTGCCGGGACGCCTTCGGTGCCGTGGACGCTCGGCACTGCAAGTCGGTTAGGCGCTCGCCTAAGACAATCGCCTAAGTCGGGCTCGATGTCAAGGGGTCACCAGGGAGATCGGCGCGATCAGATCTCCGCGGCAGCTCTCCGTGGTAGAGTGAGCGAGTCGATGAGGTTCAGAGAGATTTGAGTAGATTATGAGTGGTCGCCAGGCGTCCGGCGAACCAGATTGGCTGGGGCTATCCGACGCGAGTCGGCTGCTCGGTGTGTCGCCGGGGACCCTCCGCCGATGGAGCGATGCCGGCCGATTCCGTGTGTTCATGACGCCGGGCGGCCATCGCCGATTCTCACGGAGCACGCTCGAGCGCATGCTTCCGGCAGACCGCTCCCATCGCCCGACGCTCGGCAGCGCGAGCCTGACGCCCGGCAGGATCGCCCGGACCTATCGCCGGGCGGGTCGCGAGATGGCACCCGAGCTGCCCTGGCTGCTCGCGCTGAGCGACGACCAGCGCACGCTGTTTCGTGAGCGAGGCCAGCTGCTGGCGGCGGGCCTCCTCCAGTACCTCGACGCTCCCCATCCCGAGTCGGCTGCACACCATCTCAATGAGGCGTCGGTGACTGCGGCCGAGCAGGGCCGGGCATCCGCCGCTCTCGGCCTCTCTCTGAGCCAGACCGTCGAAGGCTTCCTTCGCTTCCGCGCGCCGTTCCACCATGAGCTGGCGGTGGCGGTCCGTCGACGCGGTTTCGACGCGGCCGAGACGACCGATCTCATGGAGGCGGCGGAGCGGGCCATGGACCGCCTGCTCGTGGCGACGATGACGGGCCACGGCCTGGCGTCGGTCCCGGTCAGACCCCGGGGCGCCCGCCAGCCGGAGACTGGTGCGGCACCTTGGGAAGCTCAGGAGCCGTGAGCCGAACGGGTCGACCCACCGTCGTGGCGCTCGTGACGCACGCGCGCGGGGTTCCGGCCAGGGAGCGGGAGCGCTTCGGCCAGCGGCTGGGCGACCAGTTCGTGAAGGGAGGCCTGATTCTCGAAACCTGCCACCGTGTCGAGGGGTACGTCATCGCCGCGGACCAGCCCGCGGAGCCGGCCACGTGGCTTCCAGACGGCGGCCGCATCCTCGTCGGCGCGGCCGCTGTTCGTCACGCGATCGGGGTCGCGGTCGGGCGTGATTCGGTGGTCCTCGGCGAGGACCAGGTGCTCCACCAGCTGCGAGAGTCGGTCGTCCGAGCACGCCACGATGGCGGCCTCGACCCGGTCCTCGAACGGCTGTTCGCGGTGGCGCTGCGCGCGGGACGCCGAGCGCGTTCCTGGCGCCAAGGCTCGTCGCGATCTCTCGCGGACGTCGCCCTCGCCGCGATCGAGCGGCGGACCGGCTCGCTCGGCGGCCGCGAGGTGCTCGTTGTCGGTGCCGGCAGGATCGGCCGGCTCGCCGCCCGCGCGGTCGTGGCATCCGGCGCGACAGTGTCGATCGCCAATCGGTCGCCCGACCGCGCGCACGCCCTCGCCGACCGGACCGGCGGAAGCGTCGACCGCCTCGACCCCGGTCCCACGATCGCCCGGTTCGCCGGCATCGTCGTGGCACTGGGCGGACCCTGGACGATCGGCCGAGACACGGTCGAGGCCCTGGCCGGCAGTTCGACGATCCTCATCGATCTGTCGGTTCCCGCCGCCATCGACGAGACGGTGGCAGCCGCCCTGGGCCCGCGCTTCGTCTCGGCGGACGCTCTGGCAACCATCGAGGCCGAGCCGGCGACGCCGCAGGACCAGTCGCTCAGCCGGCTTGATGCGCTGATCGACGCAACGACGGCAGAGTTCTGCGGGTGGCTCGAGGCGCGCGAAGGACGGGCCGCCGCGCAGATCCTCACCGAGCGCGCCGAGCATGACCGCCGGGCCGTGCTCGACGAGTTGTGGCGGGACCTCCCGGGCCTCGCACCCGACACGCGCGAGGCCATCGAGCGGATGAGCCGGCAGCTCACGGGGCGGCTTCTCCGAGAGCCGCTGGAGCGGCTTGGCCGGGACGCCGACGGTCACGCCGATCAGGCAGCACGGGAACTGTTCGCGCTGTGAGCGACGAGGGCCAGGTCTATGTCCAGGCGCTCGCTCTCGGGCTCGACCCGGCGTGGCGGCGAAAGACCGACCAGGAACGTCACGACGACGGCTGTCGCTTCGCCGAGGCCGATGCTGCGGCCGAGCTCGATGGTGTTCGAAGCATCACCTACTCGTCGGTCGGTCTCGAACCTGGGGTCGATCTGTTGTTCTGGCGCATGGCGCCCTCGGTCGATGCGCTCGAGACGGCGGCGGCCGGGCTCCTTCGCGCCGGGTTGGGCCGCTGGCTGACCGTCCGTCACTCGCTCATCGGCCGGATCGGTCCCTCGCAGTATGTCCGGAAGCCGACCGACCAGGAGCAGTCGCTCTTCGCCGGCGATCTGTCCCGCTACCTCGTCGTCTACCCGTTCACCAAGAGCACCGACTGGTACCTCCTCTCGAAGGAGGCTCGGCAGGGGATCATGAACGAGCACATGCGGGTCGGTCACGAGTACCCGATGATCCGCCAGGCGCTGGCCTACTCGTTCGGTCTCGACTCCCAGGACTTCGTCGTCGCCTATGAGACCGACGACCTCGTCGCCTTCGGCGATCTCGTCCGGGCGCTCCGCGCGACCGAGAGCCGGCGGTCGACGGTCAGCGACACGCCGATCCTGCTCGGGATCCACCGACCGATCGACGAGGTCCTGACCCTGCTGGGGGCAGGCTGATGGCGGGGTCGGCGATGGGATCGCGAGCCGCCTCGCATGTCGGGCGCGCCGAGCGGCTGTTCCCGGGCAGTGCCGCGACCCGGAGGTCGCCACGCTGTGGGCGGCGGGCGGAACAGCACGGGATCGGCGAGCAGGCGAGTTCCGCGTCGACTCGGTGACCGCGGTGGCCTTCTCAACACGGAGGTGGCCGCCTCGTTCGCGGCGATCGCCTGGCTGATCGTCGCGTGGATCACCGAGAAGCGACCCAGCTTCCTCGGGCGGGATCCTGGGTCGGACTCGCGCATCTCGGTGAGCGTTCGGCAAGGCCGGGCGCAAGCGGCCGCGGCCTACAATGCCCGCGCCGGCCCGCGGTGCGCGGTGGGCACGGCGGTCGGACCGCCCGGAGCCGGGCGAGCCCAGACACCGGCGCACCGGACGTGAGGACCGTTCATGACCGGGGAGAGGACCCCGTCGGCCGGCGGCGGAGGATCGGGCATCGGGAGGACAGTCAGCGACACGGTCGCGACGCTCCCGGCGCCCGATGGGTCAACCGCGCGGTAGGTGAAGCTATCCGGACCGTTGTAGTTCGCCACGGGGTTGTAAGTGAAGCCGCCGTCGGCGTTGAGCGTCAGTGTGCCGTGGCTCGGGCTGCTCACGACCGCGGCGGAAAGCGCGTCGCCGTCGATG
>JAKAMV010000817.1 GCA_021812735.1 Chloroflexota bacterium
GCTGCAGTCATGAGCGCCTCGATCGCAGCCGCGCGCGGCTCGCCCACGCCGGGGCCCGGCTGCGTGACCCCATCGTGCACCGAGATCGCCATCCGACCCCAACACGCCACCAGCGTTGCCGCGCCTAGGAGTGCGCCGACGCACTGTGCAGCCATGTAGCCGGCCAAGTCGTGGGGATGGACGTGCCCAGTGAGCCAGAAGGCGAGCGTCACCGCGGGGTTCAAGTGAGCCCCGCTGCGACGGCCGAGCGGCGAGACCGTCACGAGGGCTCCGGTCCCGGCGAAGAGCGCCCCGGTCAGCAGCAGGCGAGGCGACGTCCCTGGGAGGAGTACGGCGACCGGCGAAGCGGCGCCGAAATCGACGACCACGGCGCTGAGCCCGCCGAAGACCAGGATCGCCGTGCCGACGAGCTCGGCCGCCCACTGGTCCAGGTGGAGACCGCCGCGCGCCGGGATCCAGGGGCCGCGCCGCGCCGCAGAGGCCGGGGCAACGCCTGGCTGGACGCGCAGGGCGGGCATCGGCAACGGCACAGGCACGATGCTACCGCCCGCCGCATAGGAGCCCCGCCCCAACCGTGAGATGCGGCCGGGGACCGGCCGCATCTCGATTCAAAGGGTCTCCGCGGCGCGCGCCTCGCCGTGTCGGCAGGCACGTGCCATCGCGTGGCGGGTCAGGCGCCGCTCGTTCTGGAACTCGTCCCAGGCGCCACGGGGGCGCCGTCGCGCGGCCCATTGCCCCACATGCCGCGCGGTCCCCAGCCGCCCAACGGGCCGTGACCCGGCTCGCCTGCGGGCAGGACCCGCACGACACTGGCGTTGAGCGACCCATCGCTGTTGCGCGTGCCCTGCGCCGCGATCGTCGCGCCGACGCTGACGTTGGCGAGCGTCGGGTTCGTCACACCGGCCACCTGATAGACGGTGGCAGAGCTGACGTCGACCGTGACCGACTTCCCGTCGCGGTCGGTGATGGTGATGGTGGTCGCGGTCTTGGCCGAGACGGTACCGGCGACGCGCACGGGGAGCACGTCGACCACCGCCGCCGTGAAGGTGCCGTCGGAGGCGACCGTACCCGCAATCGCCACCCGCGCACCCGTCGTGACGGCGCTCAGCGACGCCGACTGCCCGGCGACGCGGTAGGCCGTGCCGGACGTCAGCTGCACCGTCTTCGACGCGCCGTCGGGCTGCGTGATCGTCAGGCTCGAGGCGCTGACCGCCGTCACGGTGCCCGCGACGTGCGGCAACACGACGTTGATCGCATCGATCTTGTACGTGCCGTCGGACTGGCGCGTCTCCCGGAAGATGATCTGGTCACCCACCTGCAGCGTGCTGAGCGAGACGGTCTGCCCGGCGCGCGTCACCGTGGCCCCCGAGGCGTCGATCGTGCGCGTCCAGCCGTCCGCCGTTTTCAGCGAGAGCTGCGTGCCGTTGATGGCCGTGATCGTGATCTCACCGACGACCGGCCCACCCGGGCGACCGCCGCGCGGACCCATCCAGTCGGGACCACCCGGAGCCATCCAGTCGGGACCGCCCGGGCCCGGACCGGACCAGCCCGCGGCGGGCGCCGCAGTCGCGGTCGAGACGAGCGGGATGGCCGCGCCGGCCGGGGAGGGCCCGCCAGCCGCGATGGCGACGCCGACCGCGGCGACGCCAAGGAAGGCCGCGAGAACGGCGGCGATCAGGGGGAGACGCGGAAGGTGCGGCAGCCGCCGGGGCGCCGCGCCGGAGGGATCTTCGTGCATCTGGTTCGTGGCTCCTTGCCTGGCTTCTGCGGTAGCACCAAGGCTGGGCAGCCCTGGTCGAGCCCAGGTATGCCACGCGGCCCTGAACGGATCCTGAAACGGCGCAACCAATGGCGGGGACGGCGCAACCAATGGCGGGGACGGCGCGTGGAAACGGCACATGACGCGTCAGGAGACGAGCACGCGAAGCGGGTCGCCAACCCGCGGACCGGAGCAGTCCTGATCGCCAGCTCACCGAACACGACCGGGAAGTTCACGATCGGCATCAGGGTGCCGTTGTTGGCGAGTACGGCCCAGAAGTCACGGGCGCGGTTCGCCACAACCTTCGGGTTCGACCCGGGCAGCGAGCCGAGGGTCGCGAACTTCAGGAAGCCCGCGGCGTTGAACGGGGCGCCGCCGGACGTCGTTCCGTGGCTCGCTGAACCGGTCCCGTCCTTCCGCTCCCCATGGTCGGCGCGCGGAGGCGCGTCGCCCCGGTGGCCCCGGTGGGCAGCGGCGACCGTCGGTTCGGACCGGTTTCAGGATCCGTTCAGGGAACGACGGTAGAGTGCGGTGAGATTCGAGCTACGGGCAGCCAGGCGGACAGCACCTTGGCGTCCGCCGGACCCGCAGCCATCCCAGCATTCGTCTCAACCCGCGTGCCATGACCGAAGCGATGCCAACTGCACTCGCGCTCCGACCGCCGGTCCTCCTCCCGGCCTTCGATCGGGGAGCGGCGCAGCAGGCGCGCTTCGGTCGCGGCCACGCGACGCCGGCGTTGCCGCCTGCCCGGCGGGTCCGCGGTCAGTGTTCGCCGACCGCGCCTGTCTCGGGCGCGTCCGCCGTCTCGTCCTCTGCGAGCAGCCGGTACAGCCGTCGCCGCGCATCCGTCAGAATCTCACGCGCCTGCCCCACCGAGCGCGGCGACCCGACCTGGGTCACCTGCATCGCCGCGGCCCCCACCTGGAAGATCAGGCGGCGCAGCTCGAACGCCTCATCCGCGCCGGCCGGGCCGGCGATCTCCCAGGGCGCCCCCGACAGATCGGTCCGCTTCGTCGTCTGCTCGCGTCCCGCGTCGGTCAGGCTGAAGACGCGCCGGCCGTTCAGTTCCTCGCTGCGCACGAGCCCCTCATCCTCGAGCTGCTGGAGAGTGGGGTAGACGGAACCCGCGCTGGGCCGCCACCGTCCGCCGCTGCGGGCCTCGAGCTCCTGGATCACCTGGTAACCGTGCATCGGCTGCTCGGCCAGCAAGGCGAGGATCGCGGTACGCACATCGCCGCGCCGCGCCATCCGGCCGCGCCCCCAGAGCGCGCCACTCAGGCCGCGCATGGCGGGCCCTCCAAAGATGCCGTGCTCGCGGAACCGGCCCGGCCCTGGGCCCTCCGCATGGTGCCCGCGCGGGCCGCGACGCCCGACGCCTTCGTCGCCGCAGTGGGGCGACCGCATGCCGTTGAACATCGTGTTGGTTTCTCCTTGCTGTATCACGGACTGCTTGTGCGTGATCACGATATATCGCCACGCGCCCCGTGTCAAGTCGGGCTGCGGTCGTGCGTGGGCAGTGGTGGTGCATGGGCGGCGGCGGTGCGTCAGAGAACTGCAGGTCCGGGGAGCCGACGGGCGGACGGAACCGCAGTCGCGCTACGCCTGCGACTTGACCTCGACGAACGTCTTGATCGCGGCCTTGTCGTTGAGAAGGTGGTCGGCAAGCTCCTGGTAGGCGTCCAGGCCGACGATGCGCGTCGTCAGCAACCTGGCGAGCCAGCCCGGATGAAACGCCTCCGCGCTGATCATGTCCGCCACGCCCTGCTCGAAATCCTCGAGCGCGGCGTTGACGGTCCCGACCATCACCTTGTTGCCAAGCACGAACCCCTGGTTGATCCGGTCGGCCGGGATCGTCGCCATCGTGTTGCCGCCGGTGACGGACGCGACCACCAGCACGCCATCCGTGCCGAGGTTGGCGGCCGCCTCGAACACCATCGGGCTGTACCCGGTCGCCTCGAACATCAGGTCGAAGGGGCCCTGGTCCGCCGCCGCCTGCGCCAGCGTGGTTGCCGATGACGAGAGATAGACGGCGCCGAGCGCCTCGGCCAGGTCGCTGTTGAGGTAGGGCCTGGGCCGGCGCGAGTAGACGACCACGTCGACCCCGCGCAGGCGCAGGAGCAGCGCGGCGATCAAGCCGATCGACCCGGCACCCAGCACACAGGCGCGCCGGGGCCGCCAGATGCGCAGCCGCCGCTGGATCTCGAACGCCTGCCGGATCCCCTTCTCGGCGACCGTGACCGGCTCGAGGAGGCAGCCCGTCTCGGCGAGCGACTCGGGGAGGAGCACCATGTACGCGGCGTCGTCGACGTAGCGCTCCGACATGTATCCGTGCAGCAGGTTGATGCCGCGCTCGTAGTAGACGCGGTCGGTGGTCATGTCCTGCATGCCGATCTGGTCGTAGGGGCTCGTGCCGGGGCGCCGCACGGTGGTCACGACGAGGGCACCCGGTCGGATGCGGCCAGGCACGTTCGGCCCGACGGCGAGGACGCGGCCCAG
>JAKAMV010000078.1 GCA_021812735.1 Chloroflexota bacterium
CACCGACTGGAGCGACGGCGTCCACTCCGTCGAGCAGATGGCCGAGGCGGCCCGACGGCGGGGCCATGCCTACCAGGTCATCACCGACCACTCGCAGGGGCTGGGGATCGCGCACGGCCTGGATCCGGACCGAGTGGCGCTCCAGCGCTCGGTGATCGCCGCGCTCAACGCGCGGTTCGCCGCCGAGGACGCGGCCGGAGCGGCGCCGGCGGGCGCGGTGCCGGGCTTCCGGCTGCTCCATGGCTGCGAGCTCGAGATCCGCGCCGACGCCACGCTCGACTACGACGACGACCTGCTCGCTCGCTTCGACCTGGTGGTGGCCTCGGTGCACGTGGCGCGGCGCCAGACGCGCGAGGAGCTGACGCGGCGGACGCTCGCGGCCATCCGCAGCCCGCACGTGGACGTGATTGCCCACCCGGCCGGGCGCCTGATCGGCGAGCGTCCTGACCTTGACCTGGACTGGGACCGGATCTTCGCCGAGGCGGCTCGGACCGGGACCGCTCTCGAGATCAACGGCTCGCCGCCGCGGCTCGATCTGGCGCCCGAGCGCGCCCGCCGCGCCGTGGGTGCCGGCTGCCTGCTCGCGGTGGACTCCGACGCCCACCGCGTGGAGGAGCTCGAGCATCTCCGGTGGGGCGTGGACCAGGCACGCCGCGCGTGGGCCACGCCCGACAACGTGCTCAACACGAGGCCGCTCGACGAGCTCCTCGCCTGGGTTGCGGCCAAGCCGGCCCGCGTGTAGCGCGCCTGCCGAGACCCGCGCAGCCCACGTCCCGTACCATCGCGCCGTGCACGCGTCCGATCTGACCTCGCCGGCCCACCGACGAGACCTCGTCCTGGTGGCCACGCTGATGGTCGCGCTCGCCGCCGCGGCGGGGCAATCCGGTGCCGCCGCCGCGGCCGTGCTGGTGCCGGCGGCGCTGGTTGCCGCGGGTCTCGGGACGGTTGGCCGTTTGGGTGACGGGGTGGTCGGCCGGCTGCCGCCGCTCCTCCTGGCGGCCGTGCTGGCCGGCGGCGCCGCGGCTGCGGCGCACCTCATCCCCGTCGGGCTGTGGCTGCCCGCGGGCCTGCTGGCCCTCGCGGTGGTGCTCGACCAGGTGCTCGCGCTCGAGACTGGGATCCTTGCCCAGCCAAGCGTGGTGTCCGACGGGGACCGGGCCCGGGTCCTGGTGGCGGCCGTGGTGACCGCGTTCGTCGCCTTCACCGGCGCGGCAGCCCTGGTGCCGGGCGGCATGCCCGAGCCGGCCGGCACTCCGGTGACCGGCTCGTCCTCGATGGCCCAGGGCCCGCTGGCAGTGCTCGCGGCGCTGGATGCCCTCGCCGCCCTCGTCGTCGGCTGGCGTCTCGCCGAGCTCCGCTTCGGCCAGCCCGTGGAGATCGTGCGGTCCGCCGCCACCTATGCCCTGGTCACGGCGATCGCTGCCGGCCTGATCCGCGCCATCGACCTGCCGCGGCTCGTGGGGCCGGCCGTGCTCACCCTGGTGTTCTACCTGTGGGACGCCCAGCACGGCTCCGCCCCGGCCCGCCGGCGCGAGCGGCGCTTCGTCATCGAGATGGTGCTGCTGGCGATCCTGGCGGTGGTCGTGGTCGCCTGGAACACGCGCGTCCCGCAGTAGGGCCGGCTGGCGGCCGGGCCGGCGCACGGATCCCGACCCGCGCGTCCCCGCCGGGGACGTTACGTGGCTCACGCCCGCCCGCTGTTTGACGCGACGTCGAGAGGGTGCTAGAAACGCATGCCCGCGACCAGCGTTGTCGGCGCGCCCGCCTTCGGCGCGCCGGCCCGCCGCGGCTCTCATGGACCCGAAAGGACGACCGCACCCGTGACGTTTCCCGAAGTCGACGCCGCTGCCCAGACGCCCGCCGGCCAGACGCGGCTCAAGCGCCAGCTCGCGGAGCAGGCGATCAGCCAGGCCAGCGATGCCCACTGGGCCGAAGCGGCCGAGACCAACCGCCGCCTGCTGGACCTTGGCCCGGACTCGGAGGCCGAGAACCGTCTCGCCAAGGCGCTCTGGGAGCAGGGCGAGCTGGGGAGCGCGCGCGAGCACTACGTCAGGGCGCTGCAGCTGGACCCGACCAACCGCATTGCCGAGCGCAATATCGAGCGGCTCAAGGTGCTCCTCGTCGAGGCGGGCGAGAAGACCGTGTCCGCCCGGCCCGGCAGCAAGGCCCCGGTGAGCATCTTCGTGGAGGAGACCGGCAAGACCGGCTTCGCGCACCTCACGAACCTCGCCCGCTCGGCCGAGCTGGCGCAGGTCAACCCGGGCGACGCGGTGGAGCTCCTGCCGCAGGGCAATCGGCTGATCGCCATCAGCAACGGCATCCGGATCGGCGTGGTCGAGCCGCGGGTGGCCGCCCGCCTGCTCAAGCTCCTCGCGGACGGCAACAAGTACCTCGCCGGCGTCACCAGCCTCGGCGACAAAGACGTCCGCCTGATCATCCGCGAGGTGTTCCAGGACCCGCGCAACTACGGCAAGGTCAGCTTCCCGACCGCGGCCAAGTCCACCGACCTGCGTCCCTACACCAAGGGCACGCTGCTCCGCGAGGACGAGGAGCTCGAGGACGACCTCGAGGACGACATCGAGGACGAGGAGATCGAGAACCTCGACCGCGTGCTGCCGCCCGAGGAGACCACCGACGAGGCGTTCGTCGAGGAGACGGACGAGCTCGAGGAGCCGTAGGCGGGAGGCGCTGGCCCGGGCACACGGCCGCCGCGTCGCGTCGCCGGCCGGTCGGGAACAGCGCGCCGATCCGTCTGCGACAATCCCGCCATGGCGGGACGCTCGCTCCTCCTTCGCGCCGATCCGGGCTTCTCGCTCCCGGCCTGGGAGCGGCTCGCCCCGCCGCCTCCCCCTGCGCTGATCGCCGCGCGACTCGAGGCCGCGTCGGCCCCGGGCGACATCGTGCTCGACCCGTTCGGCCGCGGCGGCTGGGTCGCGCGGGCGGCCATCGACCGCCAGCGGCGTGCCGTCACCCTGGAGGCCACCGCGCTCGACCGCCTGCTGGCCGAGGTGGTGCTTCGGCCGCCGGATCTGCGGCACCTCGACGCGGCCGTCGGGGCCCTGGCCGCCTCCGCCCGTCGCGAGACGAGCCTCAAGGCCTGGATCACCAACCGCTTTGCCAGCCGGTGCGCCACCTGCGACCGGCCGGTGATCCTCGACGAGGTCACCTGGACGGTCGAGGGCGCCGGCGAGGACGGCCGCCCGGCCCGGCCGCGCCCCACCCGCAAGCACTACCGCTGCCCGGTCTGTCGGGACCAGCTGGGCGGCGGCGAGACCCGCCAGGCCCCGCTCGACGAGGCGGACATGGCCCGGGCGCTGGACCCGGACGACGACGGCTGCCGCCCCATGCTCCGGGACCGGTTCCCGACCCTCGACGGGTTCGACGGCCTGCCCGACGAGCTGCTGGACCTGCACACACCGCGGCAGCTGGCCGCGCTCGCGGCGATCCTGGAGCGGGTCGAGGGCGACCTTCGGGCGCGCTCGATCGAGTCGGCACTGCGGCTGGCGGTGCTCGGGGCCGTGGCGCCTTCGAGTCGGCTGGCGATTTCCGGCGGGCGGACAGCCCCGCTCCGGATCGCGGGCGGGCACGTCAAGGCGCCGGGCGGGACCACCTGGCGGGAGCGGAACCCGTGGGTGGCGTTCGAGGATGGCATCCGGACGGTTCGCGGCTTCGTCCAGCGCCTCGAGGGCGCGGCGTGGGGCCCGGTGGCGGCCCGCATGGGCGACGACCTGCGGAGCCTCGACGAGGGCGCGGCCACGGCGGTGCTGCGGCAGGACACGCCGGCCGGGCTGGGCGCCATCGAGATGGAGATGGAGCACCTCGCGGGGACGGGCATCCGGCCTCGGGTGCGCCTGGTCCTGGGCGTGGTGCCGCTCCGTCCCGCCGCGGAGCGGCTCGCGTGGGCCTATCACGGCACCGGCTGGGCCCTGGGCCGAGACGCGGCGGCAACGCTCCCGCTCGAGCCGCTGTTCGGCCCGCCGGTCAAGCCCACGTGGTCGTGGCAGGCGGCGGCCATCGCCCGTTCGCTCCGGGGCGTGGCGCCGGCGCTGGCCCGGGATGCGCGCACGATGCTGCTGCTCGAGGGCGAGGGGGCCGAGTCGCTGGTGGCGACCGCCCTGGGCGGGATCAGTGCCGGCTATCGCCTGACCGCCGCTCGCCTCGCCGAGCCCGGGGGCGACACGGCGGGCGTGGTGGAGTTCGCGCCGCCCGGCTCGCAGGCCCCGGGGGGTGGCCCTCGGACCCGGGCGAACGTGGCCCTGGGGCCGACCGGCGGGCCGCTCACCCCGGCCGCCGGCCCCCACGGCACGCCCCCCGCGACGGGGCGCCCCGTATCGGCCGCCGGGCCGTTTGCCGCCGACGAGGCCGCCCGGGCCGTGGTTGACGCCGCGGTGGAGGTGCTCAGGCTGCGCGGCGAGCCAGTGAGCTTCGGCGGGCTGCTCGGCGAGATCCTGGTGGGTCTTGACCGTGCCGGCCATCTCCGGCGCCTCGTCCGCCCGCCTGCTGGCGTCGAGGCCGGGCCGAGCGCCACCGATGGTCCGGCCCCGTCGGGGCCGGCGGAGGATCGCGTGGCCGATGCTCCGGCGCCAATTCCAGCCGACCAGGTGGAACGGCTGCTCGGCCTCGTCCGTGACGCGCTGGAGGGGGCAGCGGGCCGCCGCCTCGACCGGCTGGAGGACGAGCGCTGGTGGCTCGCCGGTCGCGCGGACCGCGAGGCCGCGTCCGTGCCCCTCGCCGACCGCGTCGAGTGGGCCGTGTTCAGCCTGCTCGCGACGGCCGGGCCGATGTCCGAGTCGGCCTTCCTCGAGCGCGTGGGCAGCCTGTTCACCGGCCCAGACGTGCCCGAGGAGGGGCTGGTCCGCGCCTGCCTCGAGAGCTACCGCAGCATCGCGAGCACGCCCGACACCCTGCGCACCGCGGACGACCTCGCCAAGCGGAGCCAGGAGCACACGGACCTGCTCGCGGGCCTGGTGGACCTCGGCCACCGGCTGGGGTTCTCGTGCTGGGTCGGCTCGCGCCAGCAGTCCCGCCGGGCGGGTCGTGACACGCTCGCCTCGCGACTGGACGCGCGCGAGGCCGCCGGCCCGCCGTACCTGGGCCGGCTCCGCGCGGAGGACCTCGAGGACGTGGACGTCATCTGGTACGTGCGCGGCCGGATGGCGTTCCTGTGGGAGGTGGAGTGGACTGCCATGCTGGGCGACCCGGTGCTCCGGCGCCACGCGCGCATGGCCCCCGACGAGCGTGTCGTGCGCTTCTGCGTGGTGCTGCCCGAGCGGGTCGAGCTGGTCCGCTACAAGCTGGAGCGATCGCCGCTCCTGCGCGCCGGGCTCGAGCAGGGCGGCTGGCACCTGGTGAAGGCCGACCACCTGCGGGAGTGGATCGCCCGCGACGCGGTGGGCCTCGCCGACCTGGAGCCGCTCCTCGGCCTCGACCCGGCGATCGAGCGGACGGGCGACCAGCTGTCGCTGTTCGGGGGCTAGGACCGCCGGCCCCTCCGACACCCCTCGCCCGCGCTCGGGGGCGACCCGGCAGCCCCGCCACGGCGGCCCCGACAGGCCGCGGCGCCGGGTACCCTAGACCGCAGTCTCGCGCCCGCCGAGCGGGCTTGCCCGCCTGCGCCCGCGCCGCGCCGGGAGAAACCATGACCGAGCCCACCGCCATCGATGCCGTCGCCGCCAGCCTCTGGGAGGACCTGCTCGCCCTCCAGCCGACCGTCGCCACGATGTACGGCGACCACCGGTTCGACGACCGGCTCGAGGACCCGTCCGCGGCCGGGCGCGCCGCGGTTCGGAGCCGCCTGGACCGGGCTGTCGCGGAGGCGCGCGCGGTGCCGGAGGCCGCGCTCGGGGTCGAGGACCGGATCACGCGCGACATGCTCGTGATCGCCGCGGACCTCGCCGCCCGCGAGGAGGAGCTGGGAGTCCACGAGCTCCGCGCGGTGAACCACATGGACGGCCCTCAGCAGCTGCTCCCCCAGGTCGTGGGCTGGCAGCCGGCGGAGACGCCCGAGGGCCTCGAGACGCTGCTCGCCCGCCTGCGCGCGTACCCGGCGTACCTGGACGCGATCGGCGAGATCGCCCGCGAGGGCGTGGCGTCCGGGCTGACCGTGAGCCGAATCGTCGCCGCCCGGACGATCGAGCAGATGCGCGGCATGCTGGCCGTGCCGCTCGAGGACGCCGTGGTGGTGGGCGCCGCCCGCGTTGCCGACGACGACGCGCGAGAGCGGGTCGCGGAGACCGTGCGGGACGCGGTCCGCCCGGCCGAGCAGCGATACCTCGACATGCTCGAGACCGTGTACCTGCCGGCCACCCGCGACGACGACCGGCCCGGCCTCTGCCACGTGCCCGCGGGCGGCAGCCTGTACCGGCACTTCGTCCGGTCGTGGACCACGCTGGACATGGACGCCGCCGAGATCCACCGGGTGGGCCTCGAGGAGTACGACGCGATCGACGCCGAGCGCCTGGCGCTCGCGAGGGCGGAGGGCTTCACCAGCGTCGAGGAGTACCGGGCGGCGGTCGTGGCCGACCCGGCCAACCGGGCTGCCTCCCGCGAGGAGCTGGTGGCGCGCGCCACCGAGGACATCGGGCGGGCGATGGCCGCGGCGCCGCGCGTGTTCGGGCGCCTGCCCGCGAGCGGCTGCGTGGTGCAGCCGGTGGAGGAGTACCGCGAGAGGGACATGGCCTTCGCGTTCTACTACCCGCCGGCGGCGGACGGGACGCGGCCAGGGACCTACTACGTCAACACCTACGACCTGCCGTCGCGGAACTACCACAAGCTGGCGTCCACGACCTACCACGAGGCGGTTCCCGGCCACCACTACCAGATCTCGCTGGAGATGGAGCACCCGAGCCTCAACGTGTTCCGGCGGCTCGGCTCGCGCATCGTCGGCGGCGCCTACGTGGAGGGCTGGGGCCTGTACGCGGAGCGCCTCGCCGATGAGCTGGGCCTGTACCGGAACGCCGCCGAGCGGCTCGGCATGCTCGACGCGCAGGCCTGGCGGGCGTCGCGCCTGATCGTGGACAGCGGCATCCACGGGCTGGGCTGGACCCGCCAGCAGGGGATCGACCAGCTGCTCCGGACGGGCCTGTCCGGGACGGACGCGGTCATCGAGACCGACCGCTACATCTCGTGGCCGGGCCAGGCGCTGTGCTACATGCTCGGGATGCGCGAGATCCGGCGCCTGCGCCACGAGCTCGAGGCCCGCGACGGCGACCGGTTCGACCTGCGGGCGTTCCACGACCAGGTCATCGGCCACGGCTCGCTGCCGCTGGCGACGCTCGCGGCGGCGCTGCCGGACTGGGTGCGGCCCAGGGCCGACTGACCGGAGGCCGGCCGGACGCGGCGCGCGGACCGGGTGCGACGCCCCTACCGTCGCGACCCTACGAGTCGAACCCGATCCCCAGCGCGTCCATCGTGCGGAGGAACAGCCCCCGGTCGCCACCGCTGGCGTCGGCGCCGATCACCGCGTCGCGCATCCGGTTGACCAGCGGGGTGCGGAGCGGCTCGGGCGGGATCGGCAGCGGCGCGGACCGGACGAAGCGCAGCCGCAGCAGCTCGGACTGCGGCCGCAGCACGGCATCGCGCAGGATCCCGGCCGCCCAGCGCGAGGCCCCCACGCCCAGGCCCGTGTACCCCAGGGCGTAGTGGACGCGCCCGCCCATGACGTCCCCGAACGTGGCGCAGAAGCGGGTCGTGGTGTCGATCGCCCCGCCCCAGCGGTGCGTGAAGCGGACGCCGTCGAGCTGGGGGAACGTGGCCGCGAAGTTGCGCTCCAGGACGGCGAACGTCTCCGGCCGCAGGTCGTGCGCCGGCGCCACGCGGTTGCCGGAGTGGTAGATCGCGTCGTAGCCGCCCCACAGGATCCGGTCGTCGGCCGACAACCGGAAGTAGTGGAACTGGTTGCCGCTGTCCGACATCCCGTAGCGGCCCGCCCAGCCGATCGAGGCCCGCTGCTCCGCCGTCAGCGGCTCGGTCATGAGGACGTAGTCGTAGACGGGGACGAAGACGGTCGTGAGGCGCCGGAGCCAGGCCGAGTACGCGGACGTGGCCACCAGCACGTGGCCGGCCTCCACGAGGCCGCCGCCGTCCACCGCGACCGACACGCCGCCCGCCCGCCGGCGCAGCCCGGAGACGCGGCTGTGCTCGAGCACGAGGGCGCCCCGGCGCTCGGCCGCCGTCGCCAGTCCCCAGGCCAGCTTGGCCGGGTTCACCATGACGCACTGGTCCCCACCGGCCATCGCCCCGCCGAGCCACCGGGGTGACGGCTGGAGCGCCTGGACGGCGTCCCGGTCCAGGAACCGCACCCCGCCGCCGTGCGCGGCGCTCAGGTCGGCGTAGGCGCGCAGCTCGTCCGCCTCGTGCGGCCGGGAGGCCACGAGCAGCTGGCCGGTGGGCTCGAGCTCGGCGTCGATCCCCTCGTCCGCCACGAACGCGACCAGCTCCGCCAGATTGCGGCGGCCCTCGTCCTCCAGGAGGTCGATCTCGTCGGGGTAGTGGAGGACGCCGTTGGCCAGGCCGTGGGTCAGGGACGCCTCGCAGAAGCCGCCGTTGCGGCCGCTCGCGCCCCAGCCGACGCGATCCGCCTCGAGCACCGCCACCCGCAGCGAGGGGTCCGTGTCGAGCAGCCGGATCGCAGCCCACAGCCCGGTGAAGCCGCCGCCGACGACGGCGACGTCCACGTCGTGCCGACCGCGGGCGGGCGGTCTTGCAGGCCCCGGGTCTCCGCTTGCCCACCAGTAGGAGCCGCCGGCCAGGGGACCGGGCAGAGGCGTTTCAGTGCGCATGACGCCAGGAACCATACCATCGGATCCCGGCCTGTTTGCGCGAATGCCGTGCGATATTCGAGCATGACCGGCGATTCGCAAACGATATTCGTGTTGACGGGCTCAATGCCCTGTGGCAGGATGGGTCGCATCCGTTGCATATCCCGCAACGCGCGCCTGGCCTGGCCGGGTGACGTGCGGGGCCCCGAGCGCCGTGTTGCTCCCCACCGGCGCGGGCCGCCAGGCCCCCGGGGTTGCCACCATGGAGGCATCATGACTGCCGAGCCCACCACCCGTCCCGCGCCCGCGCTTGCCCGCGCCAAGCAGATCGAGATGTACCACCGCGCACTCAAGACCCTGCCCGGTGGTACCGACTCGAACTTCCGCGCGTGGGGCGAAGACACCATCTACGTGGATCGCGGCCGGGGCGGCCGGGTCTGGGACCTTGACGGCAACGAGTACATCGACCTCCGGATGGGCTACGGCCCGGTGATCCTGGGCCACGCAGATCCGAGGGTTGACGACTTCGTCAGCGAGCGCATGCGCATGGGCGTCTCCTTCTCGCTGACCAGCGAGGACGAGGTCGTCGCCATGGAGACCGTCAAGCAGCTGGTCCCGTGGGTGGGCAAGGTGCGCATGACGGTGTCGGGCACCGAGGCCACCATGCACGCGATGCGGGTGGCGCGCGCCTACACGGGCAAGACGAAGATCGTGAAGTTCGAGGGCCAGTACCACGGCGTGCACGACTACGCCCTGGTCAGCGTGGCGCCGAACAAGATGTCTGACCTCGGTGCGGAGGACAACCCGGTCGGCCTGGTGTGGGGCCGCGGCATCCCCGAGGTCATCACCAAGACGATCGTCCCCGCCCGCTTCAACAACATCGAGTTCCTGCGCAACCTGTTCCAGCGCGAGGGCGACGACATCGCCGCGGTGATCGTGGAACCGGTGCTGGGCAACGCGGCCGGCATCCTGCCCCAGCCCGGCTTCCACAAGGCCCTGCGCGCCCTGACCGAGGAGTTCGGCATCCTGCTGATCTTCGACGAGGTCAAGACCGGCTTCCGCTTCGCTCGCGGCGGCGCCGCCGAGTACTTCGGGATCACGCCTGACCTGGCCACCTACGCCAAGGCGATGGGCAACGGCTACCCGGCCGCGGCCTTCGGCGGACGGGAGGAGGTCATGAGCGTGCTGCCCGACAAGGTCAGCCACGGCGGCACCTACGCCGGCAACCGCGTCGCCGCCGCCGCCGCCCGCAAGACCCTCGAGATCCTCCGCGACACGAACGCGCTCGAGACCATCCGGGACACCGGCCTCCGCGTCCAGGCGGGCCTCAAGGAGGTCCTCGACGCGAGGGGCGTGCCGTTCCACTTCACCGGCCACCCGGCGATGTTCAGCCCGATGTTCACCGAGAAGGTCGTGACCGAGTACCGCGAGTGGGCGGCCACCGACCACGAGCTGTACGACGCCGTGGCCGTGGGCATGCACGCCCGCGGGGCGATGCCCGAGCCGGACAGCCGCGAGCCGTGGTTCATGTGCGAAGCCCACGCGCAGGGCGACACCGTGGACCGGATCGTCTCGATCTTCGCCGAGTCCCTCGGCGCCGCGCTCGACCAGCGCGCACGGCACCAGCCCCTCGCGCACGATGCGGCGGCGGCCTACAGCGCCTGACCCCGCGACATCGCCGCCCTGAACCCGAGCCCCTTTGAGAGGAGACGCTTGCATGACGCTCGACGGGAACGCCGTTCGGTCGGTGGACCGCGCGGCGGCCCTGTTGCTGGCCCTTGGGGAGAGCACCGGCGAGGCCGGCGTGACCGAGCTGGCGCGCCGGCTCGGCCTCCACAAGTCAACGGCATCCCGCCTGCTCGCCACGCTGCAGAAGCGCGGCCTGGTGGAGCAGGACGAGGACTCGGGCAAGTACCGGCTGGGGCTGGTCGTGATCCGGCTCGCCGAGCGGGCGGAGTCCACGCTCGACCTGCGGGCCATCGCCATGCCGGAGCTGGACCGCCTGGCTCGGACGACGCGCGAGACGACGGGCATCGGCGTGCTGAGCGACGACGCCTTCGTGACCGTCGCCCAGGCCGACGGGCCCAACCTCGTCGCCGTGGGCGACTGGACGGGTCGCGGCGCCCCGCTGCACTCGGTGGCGGCCGGCAAGGTTATCCTGTCGGCCATGCCGGAGCGGGATGTCGTCCGGCTCGTCAAGCGCGGGCTGGGCCGGTACACGGAACGCACGATCACGCAGCTCGAGCCGCTGCTCGAGGAGCTGGCCCGCGTGCGACGGCGAGGCTTCGCCACCGCATTCGGCGAGTACGACGCGGCGCTCAACGCCGTCGCCGCGCCCGTCTACGACGCGCGCGGCGGGGTCATCGCGGCCGTGGACGTCTGGGGGCCCGCGTACCGCGTGACCCCCGGGCGCGTCCCGGAGCTCGCGCAGGCGGCCCGCGAGACGGCGGCAGCCGTGTCCGTCCGGCTGGGGGCGACCCCGGCCTGAGGCCGCCCACGGGGGATCGCCCGACACCCGATCCGATCCGGCCGGACGCCACCGCGTCCGGCCGTCGCCGTCGCGGGGCCGTCGCCGTCGCGGGGCGCCCCGGGCGCGGTACGCTGCACCCATGACCATCCCTCACGACCTCGGCGCCTGGCTCGCCTCCAACGTCGGCCCGTGGCTGTACGGGTTCGGGCGCGACGTCGTCGTGCCCGTGCTCCTGATCGCCGTCATCGCGCTCGTCCTGATCGCGCTGGCCAGCCGTGTCATCCGGGGCGTCATCCGCGCCGCGCTGGACCGCGAGACGACCGAGGGGACGGCCCAGGAGCTGTCCGCGGTCGAGGTCAAGAAGCGGATGGACACCCTGGACACGCTCCTGACCGCGATCGCCAGGGCGTTCATCGTGATCGTCGCGCTGGTCATGGGCCTGTCCCAGCTGGGCCTCAACATCGGCCCCGCGATCGCCGGCCTCGGCATCGTCGGGATCGCGGTGGGCTTCGGCTCCCAGAGCCTCGTCAAGGACTACTTCAACGGCGCGCTGATCCTGCTCGAGAACCAGTACAGCAAGGGCGACGTGGTCACCATCGCGGGGGTCTCCGGCACGGTCGAGGATTTCAGCCTCCGCCGGACCACCCTGCGGGATCTCGACGGCGTGGTCCACACGGTCCCCAACGGCCAGATCCTCGTGGCGTCCAACCTCACCCGGACGTGGTCGCGGATCAACCAGGACGTGACGGTGGCCTACGGCACGGACATGGAGAAGGCGACCGAGGTCATCAACGGCGTCGGCCGGGAGATGGCGGCCGACCCAGGCTGGCGCCGCCGGGTCCTGGAGGCCCCGCACGTCGAGCGGATCTCCGCGCTCGGGGAGTACGGCGTGACCATCAAGATCCTGGGCCTGGTCCGGGCGTCCGAGCAGTGGGCCGCCGGCGGCGAGTTGCGCAAGCGGCTGCTGGCCGCCTTCGCCGCCAACGGGATCGAGATCCCGCGCCCCCAGCGCGTCGTCCTCGCGCCCACCGGGGCCCCCGTGGCGGACCCCGTCGGCCCGACCGACGAGGACCTGGCCGCCGACAGCGACTGACCGGTCAGCTCGACCGGGCGGCGCGGCAGCCCGACTGGCCGGGCGACAGGCCCGCCGCCGCTTCCGTCGCCGCGCCGGCGTCTGCCGACGGCTCCCGGCGCGCCCGCGCGTAGAATGTCGGGCACCCAGTGTGGCAGCGGGAGGTTCCGGGTGAGCGACGCGTCCCAGGCCCAGGGCGGGCCGGAGATCGAGAACCTCTTTGTCGAGCGCCGGCTGTTCCCGCCGGACCCGGCCTTCGCGGCCCGTGCCAACGCCACCGCCGCCCTGTACGAGGAGGCTGCCGCCGACCCGGAGGGCTTCTGGCGGCAGCAGGCCATCGATCGCCTCTCCTGGCACACGCCGTTCGGCGAGACCCTCGAGTGGGATCTCCCGTTCGCGAAGTGGTTCGTGGGCGGCGAGCTCAACATCGCCTACAACTGCGTGGACCGCCACGTGGAGCGCGGCCTCGGCGACAAGGTCGCCTACCACTGGATCGGCGAGCCGGGCGACACCCGCACGCTCACCTACGCGGACATGATGCGCGAGACCAGCAAGGCGGCCAACGCGCTGCTGGAGATGGGCGTCCGGAAGGGGGACCGCGTCGCCATCTACCTGCCGATGATCCCCGAGCTGCCCATCGCGATGCTGGCCTGCGCCCGGATCGGCGCGCCGCACACCGTGGTGTTCGGCGGGTTCTCCGCGGAGGCGCTGGCGGACCGGATCAACGACTGCGGCGCCAGGGTCCTGATCACCGCGGACGGCGGCTGGCGGCGCGGCAAGAAGGTTGGCCTCAAGCACCATGCCGACGAGGCCGCGGCCAACGCGCCGTCCATCGAGCACGTCATCGTGGTGGACCGCTTCGGGGACGGCGCCCACATGGTCCCCCGTCGCGACGTGTGGTGGCACGACATCGTGGACCGCCAGCCCGAGGCGTGCCCCCCTGTCCCGGTGGACAGCGAGCACATGCTGTACCTGCTGTACACCTCCGGGACCACGGCCAAGCCCAAGGGCATCCTGCACACCTCGGCCGGCTACCTGCTGGGCGCCGCGTTCACGCACTGGGCCGTGTTCGACATCAAGCCGGACGACGTCTACTGGTGCGCGGCCGACATCGGCTGGGTGACCGGCCACAGCTACATCGTGTACGGGCCGCTCGCCAACGCAACGACGGGGATCATGTACGAGGGTGCCCCCGACGAGCCCAGCTGGGACCGCTGGTGGCAGATCGTCGAGCAGTACAAGGTCAGCATCCTGTACTGCGCGCCGACGGCGATCCGCGCGTTCATGAAGCAGGGCGAGGAGATCCCCGCGCGCCACGACCTCTCGTCGCTGCGCGTGCTGGGCTCGGTGGGCGAGCCGATCAACCCCGAGGCGTGGCGCTGGTACAGCGAGGTCATCGGTGGGGGCAAGACGCCCGTGGTGGACACCTGGTGGCAGACGGAGACGGGGCAGATCATGATCTCCCCGCTGCCCGGCGTGACCACCACCAAGCCCGGCTCGGCGACGTTCCCGCTGCCGGGCATCGGCGCGGACGTGGTGGACGCCGAGGGCAAGTCCGTGCCGCCCGGCGGTGGCGGGTACCTCGTGCTCACGCGCCCGTGGCCGGGCATGCTCCGCGGCATTTACGGCGACCCGGAGCGCTATCGCCAGACGTACTGGAGCCGCTTCCCCGGGATGTACTTCGCGGGCGACGGCGCCAAGCGCGACGAGCAGGGCTACCTGTGGCTGCTGGGCCGCGTGGACGATGTCATGAACGTGGCCGGCCACCGGATCTCCACCACCGAGGTCGAGTCCGCCCTGGTGGACCACAGCTCGGTCGCGGAGGCGGCCGTGGTGGGCAAGAGCGACGCGATCAGCGGCCAGGCCATCTTCGCGTTCGTCATCCTCAAGGCGGGCCGGGAGCCGTCCGACGCGCTCGCGGTCCAGCTTCGCGAGCACGTGGCCTACGTCATCGGCCCCATCGCGCGGCCCAAGTTCCTGATGTTCGTGCCCGACCTGCCCAAGACCCGCTCGGGCAAGATCATGCGGCGCCTGCTGCGCGACATCGCGGAGGGCCGGGTCCTGGGCGACACGACCACGCTGGCCGACGCGACCGTTGTGGACACCATCCGGTCAAACTCGGGCAAGGCAGAGGACTGACGACGTGCCGTTCGGGTTCCTGAGGCGCAAGCCCCCCGCCGCCCCGCCGCCCGGCCCGGCGGCGGCCGATCCGGCGACCCTGCGCCGCGGCGCCCCGCGGGGAGTCGCGTTCACGGCCGTCACCGAGGACTGGCGCCTGCGGGGGCGCATGGAGATCTCGGGCCGCCTGTCGGACGCGCTCAACCGGCGCGAGGCGATCGCGATCTCGGGCGTCGAGTGGGGGCCGCCCGAGGCGGGCGCCACCCTGGACCCGGCGCCGGGCCTCAAGAGCGTCGATCCTTACGACCTGATCCTGGTCACGGCCGGCGAGGACAGCCTGCCGCCGCTCTCGGAGGCGGAGCGGGCTGCCCTGCGGGTCCACAAGGTGCCGTACCTCGTGGCGCTCGAGGTGCCCCCGTTCCGCGTGGTCGGGACGGTGTTCATGCGCCCGGGCTCCGAGCCGGAACGCCTGCTGGACCGGTCCACGGAGATGTTCGTGCCCGTGGCCGATGCCGTGGCGAGGTTGGGCGACGCGCTGATCAGCGAGGAGGACCAGGAGGTTATCCTGGTGAACCGCTTCTACCTGCGCGGGGTCGGGCAGGTGGACCCGGCAGACGGCGAGTCGACGGAGCTGCCGGAACCGACCCGCCCGGCGGTCGAGTAGTCGGCTGACGGGCGGGCAGGCCTCCCCGCCGCGCGAACGCGGCCGCCGCGGCGCGACGACTGCGGAACGGCCCCGAATGCCTCCGGGCGCTTAGCCGTGGGCCGCGGCCTGGCGCCGGAACAGCCGCAGGCCCGACCGGGCGGGCGCGGGCGCGGGGCCGATGCCGGCGATGGCGTCCGCGAGGGCCAGGAACTCCTGGGTGATCTTCTCGCGCGGCGCCATCTCCACGAGCGTCTTGCCCTCGTTGAGGGTCCGCACCACGAGCATGCCGCCCGATCGGATCCGGCCGAAGGCCACCAGGCCGATCGCCCGCTCAACGTCGGCGACCGACACGCCGCTCTCGGCCCGGTTGACGACCAGCGAGAGCCGGTCGCGCACGCCCAGTTCGTCCGCCACCTCGACCAGCTTGAGCACAGCGCGGATCGCGGGGAGGTCGGGGGTGACCGGAACGACGATCCGGTCGGCCATGTCGAACACCGCCCGGTTGAGCGGGCTGTACGAGGGGTGCAGGTCCACGATCACCACGTCGGCCGCGCGCCGGGCGCCGGCGAGGGCATTCGCCACGCGCTCCGGCTCGAGGATCTCGGTGCGGATCGGGCTGGACGAGAGCGCGAGGACCCTGAGCCCGGACGGGTGGGCCGACGCCTGCTCGTCAAATGAGAGGACCGGCCCGCCCTCGAGCTCGTCCCGCCACGCGTCCGCGACCGTCCCGACACCATCCATCCCCAGCGAGCTCGGGATGTGGCCCGTGACCGTGTCAGCGTCCACGAGCAGCACTCGCTTCCCGCGGGCGGTCAGCGCGGCGGCGAGATTGACGGACACCATGGTCTTGCCCACGCCGCCCTTGGGGTTGAACACCGCGACCACCTGGCCGCGCCGAGACCAGTCGCCGGTCGCCATGTGACCCGCGAGGACCGGACCGCTGCCGTCGTCAACGGCGGCGGATCGGATGACCATCGCCTCCACGCGCCAGCGGATCGACTCGGCGGAGTACGGGCGGGTCAGGTACTCGTCGGTCTCGTGGCCGGCTGCGGACTCGTCGAGGCGGTCGAGTGTCTGGGGGTTGACCACGAGCAGGGCCGGGACGTCCCGGCCGCCGTGCAGCAGGCCCCAGGCGCGGCTGGCGTCCTCGGGGTCGCCCTCCACGTCGACCACGCCCACGGCGATGTCGCGGCGCGTGGCGAGCAGGTCGGCCAGGGCCTTGGCGTGGTCGACGGTGATCGGGTCGAAGCCTGCCTTGCGCAGTTCGTCGATGACCGGCGCGCGCTCGGCCGGGGGCAGCAGGACGGCGATCGCAGGACGCCCGTTGGTCGGGGACATGGCGCTCTCAGCCCTCCGCTTCCGGGTCGCGGGCGGTCACGGAGACGGACCCGTCGCCGGTGGCTACGACCCGAGCGGCGAACCCGGGCATGGTCGGGATGGCGTCGCGGAACGAGATGTCCGGACGGTGGGTCGCGTTGAAGATGAACTCTCCGTCCGGGCCGGACGAGACGGCGACCGCAGCGACCCCCGCGATCCGGCCGAGATGCCGCTTGAAGGAGGCGATGCTGGCGACGGAGGCGAGTCCGGTCACCACGACTTGGGTGACGCGCGGTTCGCCCTCGGCAGCGGGACCGCCATGGCCGGGGAGCAGGCTGGCGAGCCGGTCCTGGTACGACTCGGTCTCGAAGCCGCCGGCGCCAACCCGCGCGGCGAGGGCCGCCTGGGCCTCCGGGTCTCCCTCGGGCGGCTGGCCGGCGCGCCCGGCGACGAGCTCGGCCGCCGTCTCGGCCGCGTCGGCGGCGGCCTCGGCAGTCTCGGCAGACTCGGCTGCTGCCTCGGCGGCGACAACCGCCTCGGCGGCCGCCTCGAGCGCGGCCATGATGGCCCCGCGGTCCACCGGGTCGCCGCCCTCGCCGTCCGGCGCGTCGCCAGGCGCGGCAGCGGGCAGGTCGTCGGCGCCCCACCGCGAGAACCCATCGGGGCCCGCCTGGGCGCCATCGCCATCGCCCTCGGCGGCGGCCCCCGGCTCCGCGGCGGGCGTGCGGGCCTCGGGCGCGTCCTCGTCGGACTCGGCCACGGTGTCCGGCCGCCCGTCCTCGAGCGGGCGCTCGGGCCCGTCGTCGCTCGTGTCGGCGGATCCGGCTGTCCCGGGCACGGCCCAGGCTGCCTCGGCGGCGCCATCGGCATCGGCACGGCGAGCGGCGGCGCCCTCGACCACCAGGCTGTCGAGGTCGGCGAGCGGCTCCACGGACGGCGGCTCGGGCATCGACTCGGCCATGGTCGCGAGGCGGGCCGGATCGTCCTCGGCCGCCAGGCGCTCGAAGTAGCCGTCCATCGAGCGCCGGAAGTTGGCCACCGACGACTGGACCTCGGCGCAGCGATCCTCGATGGCCGCGGCATGGTCGGCAAGCTCGCGCTCGAGGAGGTGCTTGCGGTCCGCGATCCGGATCTCCGAGGTCTCCCGGATGCGGGCGATCTCGGCCTTGGCCCAGTCGCGCACGGCGGCGACATCGTCGTCGGCCCGGCCGCGGAGGGCCACCAGGCCCTCCTCGCTCTGGGCCCGGATCAGCTCGATGACCGCACCCGCCTCCGCCTCGAGCGCGCTCAGGCGCTGATCGCGGGCGGCTTCGGTCGTGGCCCGGATGGCGGCCGCCAGCTCGGCCATCAGCTTGGTGGACTTCCGGGGCACGGCGGGGGGGTTGGGCGAGGGCGCGGCCGTCAGCGTCGGGAGGTCCGGGGAGGATCCCGGCTCGCCGTCCGTTGGGCGGGTATCCGCGGGCCACTGCCGGGCAACCTGGAGGCCGAGGCGCGACGCGAAGTCCTGCTCGGGCCAGGCCATGGGCGGCGGGACGGGGCTCGGGTCCGGCACCGGGGCGTCGTCGCCCGTGACCTGGGACGCGGTGCTCTCCGGCGCCCGGTCCGCGGTGCTCTCCGGCGCCCGGTCCGTGCTCCAGGGGAGCCGGAAGCCGGGGCGGTTGTCGGTGCTCGCCATGAGTCAGGAACCTCTTCGCTCTGTGGCCTGCACGCACCATAGGCGTGGGTGGTGCCTGCGGGCAGCCGCTAGAGGTACCGGTGCCGAACCCCGGTGGTACCGGGCTCGGGCGCCCCGTCGCGCGCCTCCGGCGAAGCCCTGCCGGAAGGTATCGGCCGAGCCGCGGCGTAGAATGGGGCCGTGCACCCCAGCGTCCCGCCCCATGCCGCCGCAGTCGCGACGGCGCCTAGTCCCAGCCCGGCCGGCCCGAGTCCGGCGGCCCCCGGCGCCCCGGCCCCGCCGTGGGCGTCCGCCCTTGCCGACACCGTGGGCGTGGCGTCGTCCGCCCTGGCGGCCGGCGTGTCCGCGGCGTCGTTCGACGGGCGCCCCGGGCTGATCGACACGCTGGGCCGAGCGCTCCGCGACCTGCGCATCTCGGTCACCGACCGCTGCAACTTCCGCTGCCCGTACTGCATGCCGGCCGAGGTGTTCGGGCGCGACTTCGCGTTCCTGCCGCGCGCCCAGGTGCTCACCTTCGAGGAGATCGCGCGGCTGGCCGCGGTGTTCGTCGGGCTCGGCGTCCACAAGCTGCGGATCACCGGCGGCGAGCCCCTGGCCCGGCGCGACCTGCCGGTTCTGGTGCGCTACCTGGCGTCGCTGCAGGCGCCCGGCGGCGAGGCCGTGGACCTCACGCTGACCACCAACGGATCGGCGCTCCGGACGCTGGCCGGGCCGCTGGCGGAGGCTGGCCTGCGCCGGGTCACGGTGTCCCTCGACTCGCTCGACGACGCGGTGTTCGGGCGGATGAACGGGGTGGACTTCCCGGTCGCCCGGGTCCTCGACGGCATCGGTGCCGCCCGGTCCGCGGGGCTGGCGCCGATCAAGGTCAACACGGTGGTCCGGCGCGGCCTCAACGAGGACGCGATCCTGCCGCTCGCCCGCTGGGCCCGCGACCAGGGCCTGGTCCTGCGGTTCATCGAGTACATGGACGTGGGGCACACCAACGGCTGGCGCCTGGACGATGCGGTGCCGGCGGCCGAGATCCTCGAGACGCTCGACGCGGCGATGCCCGTCGAGCCGGTCCTCGCCGGCTATCGCGGCGAGGTCGCCGGGCGGTACCGCTATCGTGACGGGGGCGGCGAGGTGGGCGTCATCGCCTCGGTCACGCGGCCCTTCTGCGGCGACTGCACCCGGGCGAGGCTATCCGCCGACGGCAACCTGTTCACCTGCCTGTTCGCCGTGGGCGGCACGGACCTCAAGGCGGCGCTGCGCGCCGGTGCCTCCGACGCGGAGCTGGCCGCGCTGGTCCAGGGGGTCTGGGCGGCTCGTTCGGACCGCTACTCGGAGCTCCGCTCGGCCGCCACCACGAGCCTGCCGAAGGTGGAGATGCACTCGGTCGGCGGGTGACCCGCGCGGGCGTTGCCG
>JAKAMV010000079.1 GCA_021812735.1 Chloroflexota bacterium
TTACATCGACGTCGACAAGAACGGCAAACACCCGACGATCCAGGCGTTCGAGAAGAAGTACGGCGTCAAGGTGACCTACAAAGAGGCCATCAACGACAACAACGACTTCTTCGGCAAGATCCAGCCCAACCTCCAGGCCGGCCAGCCCACCGGCTGGGACCTGATCACCATGACCGACTGGATGGCGGCCCGGCTGATCGGGCTGGGCTGGATCGAGCGGCTGAACCCCGCTGCGATGCCCAACTACCAGGCCAACGTCAAGGACACCTACAAGGGCGTCAACTGGGATCCCAACCTGGACTTCCACGCCCCCTGGCAGTCGGGCATGACGGGCATCGGCTTCGACCCGAAGGTCTGCGGCACCGTCACCAGCCTCAAGTCCTTCTTCACAGCGGACCCGCGCTGGACGGGCAAGGTCGACATGCTCACCGAGATGCGCGACACCATCGGCCTCACGATGCTGTCGCTCAGCCTCGACCCGTCCCAGCCGACGCGCGACGGGTTCGACCAGTGCATCACGGCGCTCAAGGCGGCCAAGGACGCCGGGATCGTCCGCCGCTTCACGGGCAACGACTACTCCCAGGACTTGACGGCCGGGGACGCCGTCCTGGCCATGGTCTGGTCCGGCGACATGGTGCAGCTGCTTGCCGAGGGGAAGGCCCTCAAGTTCAACCTCGGCACCGAGGGCGGCATGCTCTGGACGGACAACATGATGGTCCCCAAGGGCGCCGCGCAGCCGTACACCGCCGAGCTGCTGATGGACTGGTACTACATCCCGGCCCAGGCCGCGGCGGTCGAGGACTACGTGAACTACATCTGCCCGGTCAAGGGCGCGGCCGACGTCCTCAAGAAGCTGGACCCCGCCGTCGCGAACAACCCGCTGATCTTCCCGCCCGACTCCGTCCTCGCGCAGTGCAAGATCTTCGGCGGGCTGTCCGCCGCGGACGAGCAGTACTTCAACACCGGCTTCGACAACCTGATCAACGGCGCCTGATCCGGGCTCCACGCCGCCACGGCCGACCATCACCCGCCACCAAGGGGCCAGCACCTCGATGGGCAGCTTCCTCAAGCGCCACCACTGGATCGCGCCGCTCGCGCTGCTCGCACCCGGCATGGTCTGGCTGCTGGCGTTCTACCTGTACCCGGCGTTCCAGATGTTCATGGCCAGCTTCTGGAGCGGGAGCCTGGCCACCGGCTTCGAGTTCTCGCTGGCGAACTGGGTGAACTACCCGAACTCCGTGTCGACGTACGCCCCGGTCTACCTGCGATCGGTACTGTACGCGGGCGCCGCGACGGTCACGACGTTCCTGATCGCCTACCCGCTCGCGTACACCATCGCCTTCAAGGGCGGCCGCTACAAGAACCTGCTGCTGTTCCTGGTGGTGGCGCCGTTCTTCACCAGCTTCCTGCTCCGGACGGTGGCCTGGAAGATCATCCTGAGCGACAGCGGGCCCGTGCTCGGGCCGCTCAAGGGGATCGGGCTCGTCCCGCAGCAGTTCCACCTGCTCGCGTCGCCGATGGCCGTGATCGCCGGCATCACCTACGCCTTCCTGCCGTTCATGACCCTGCCCGTCTACGTGGCGCTCGAGAAGGTGGACCACCGCCTCGTCGAGGCCGCCAAGGACCTCTACGCCGGGCCGTGGCGGCCGGGCGGCGCCATCGTGGGTGCGACGGTCGGCTTCGTCCTGCTGGCGGTGCTGGGCTTCGTGTTCAACGCCGATCCCATCGTCTTCGCGATCGTGGGCGCCGCCGTCGGCGCGCTCCTGTTCCACTTCAGGGTGTCGGAGTCGTTCATCCGGGTCACCTTCCCGCTCTCGATGTCGGGCGTGTTCGCCGGAGGCCTCCTGACGTTCATCCCCGCGATCGGCGACTACGTCAACGCCGAGCTGCTGGGCGGGCCGAACACGAGCATGATCGGCAACGTCATCCAGGCGAAGTTCCTGACCGAGAACGACTACCCGTCCGCATCGGCGCTCAGCTTCGTGATGATGTTCGGCGTCCTGGTCGTGGTCCTGGCCTACGCGCGGATCCTCGGCACCGAGGAGCTTTCCGCGGCAGCCGCGAGGGCTTGACATGGCCGCTGTCGCCGCTGTCCGCCCGGGGGGCACCGTCTTCGACCGGGCCGGCCGCATCATCGACCGCTGGTCGATGATCGTCTACACGCTGCTCGCCGTGATCTACCTGCTGCTGCCGGTGGCGGTGGTCATCCTGTTCAGCTTCAACAGCCCGACCGGCAAGACCAATTACATCTGGAAGGGGTTCACCCTCGAGTACTGGCTCAACCCGTTCGGCCCCGACGGGCTGGCCAGCGCCGTGATCCTGTCGATCACGATCGCGATCCTGTCCACTGCCATCGCGACCGCGCTGGGCACGCTGATGGCCATCTCGCTCGAGCGCTATCGGTACCGCGGCAAGTCGTTCACCAACGCGCTGATCTTCATCCCGATGGCGACGCCCGAGATCATCATGGGCGCCTCGCTGCTCACCATGTTCGTGTCGATCGGGCAGCCGCCGTTCTTCCCGCTGAACTTCGTCACCATCCTGATCGCGCACATCATGTTCAACATCAGCTACGTGGTCGTGACCGTCCGCGCCCGACTGGCCGGCTTCCCCCGCCACCTCGAGGAGGCGGCGATGGACTTGTTCGCCAACGAGTGGCAGACGTTCTGGCGGGTCACCTTCCCGCTGATCCTGCCCGGGATCATCGCCGCGGCGCTGCTGGCCTTCAGCCTCTCGATCGACGACTTCGTGATCACCAACTTCACCTCGGGCATGTCGGTCACGTTCCCGATGTACATCTACGGCGCCGCTCGGATCGGCATCCCCGTCCAGGTGAACGTCATCGGCACGTGCATCTTCGTCATCGCGGTGGGCTCGGTCGCCCTGACGACGGTCGCGGGGCGGCGGCGTCAGCGCTGATGGGGCGGCCCGGCCGAGGGACGCGGGCCGGCCCGCCGGCGCCCCTCGGCTCGGTCGGCATCGAAGAGGCCGCCCGGCTGGTGGGGGCCTCGCCGTCAGCGCTGCGCGAATGGGAGCACCAGGGGCTGGTGAAGCCTGCCCGCACCGCGGGCGGCGCCCGCCGCTATCTGGCTGATGACGTGGAACGCCTCCAGCGGATCCGCGCCTGGCGCACCGTCGACGGGCTCAATGCCGCGGCGATCCGCCGCCTGCTCGACGGGCGGGCGGGGGGCGCGGATCCCGGCGCCGGGGGCCGTCACCGGGCCATGGCGGGCGCAGAGCATGCCGCGCCGGAGGCGAACCCCGCGGCCGCGGCCGCCGACCACCACCCTGCCGCAGGACCGGGCATGCCCGGGACATGGCCCGCCGGGTCGCAGCTCCGCGCGATCCGCAAGTCGCAGGGCCTGACCCTGCGCGGAGCGGCCGACAGGAGCGGGCTGTCGGCATCGTTCATCTCGTCACTCGAGCGGGGCGTGAGCGGTGCGTCGATCGCCGCGCTGCGCCGACTCCTCGACGCCTACGGGCGCACCGTGGGCGAGCTCCTGGCCGGCGACGCCCCCGCGAGCGGGCGTCTGGTCCGGCCCGGAGGACGCCGCGTGCTCGACGCCGGGCGCGGCATCCGGATCGAGGACCTGTTCGCGGGTCCGACCTCGCTGGAATCCCAGCTGTTCGTCCTCGCGCCAGGCGCCTCGTCGGACGGGTACTACCGCCACATCGGGGAGGAGTTCATGTTCGTGCTCGCGGGCTCGCTCGGCGTCTGGCTCGACGACCCGCACGAGTTCTACCGGCTCGAGGCCGGCGACGCGCTCACGTTCCCGTCCACCGTTGACCACCGCATCGCGGCGCTCGGCAAGATCGAGACCCGCGTGCTGTGGATCAACACACCGCCCACGTTCTGACCGCAGCGCCCGGCGGCGGACCCGCCGGCGCCGTCCGAGCCCCAGGAGGACCCCATGACGCAGACCTTCCCGTCCCCCGCCAGGATGCTGCCCGACGTCTCGGTCGTGCCCTCGGTCTGGGGCCGGATCTTCAACCTCGAGGTCGAGCGAGGCGAGGGCTCCTGGCTCATCACGCGCGGCGGCGAGCGCTATCTCGACTACACGTGCGGGATCGGCGTCACCAACACCGGCCACGCGCACCCGCGGGTGGTCAAGGCCGTGCAGGACCAGGCGGCCAAGCTGCTCCACGGGCAGCAGAACATCGTCTACCACGAGCCGGGCCTGCGACTGCACGAGCGCCTGACCCGCGTCCTGCCGGGCGGGCCGTGGCAGGCGTTCCTGTCCAACTCGGGCGCCGAGGCCGTCGAGGCCGCCGTCAAGCTGGCGCGCATCGCCACGGGGCGGCCGGCCATCATCGCCTTCCGCTACGCGTTCCACGGGCGCACCGCCCAGACGATGGCGCTCACCGCCGCCAAGGACGTGTACCGGGGCGCCTTCGAGCCGTTGCCGGGGTCCATCTATCACGCCGGCTACCCGTACTGCTACCGCGCTGCAGGCGGCCCGCACGACCCGTCCGCCTGCACCTGCGACTGGGAGTCGCAGCTCGACCTGCTGTTCCACCAGCTCGTGTTCCCCGACAAGGTGGCGGCGGTCATCATCGAGCCCGTGATCGGCGAGGGCGGCTACATCGTGCCGCCGCCGGGCTTCCTCCCCCGGCTTCGCGAGATCACCCGCGAGCACGGCATCCTGCTCATCGCCGACGAGGTCCAGACCGGGTTCGGCCGCACGGGCGAGCTGTTCGCCGTGCGCCACTGGGACGTGGAGCCGGACATCCTGGTCATGGCGAAGGGCATCGCGTCCGGCCTGCCGCTGTCGGGGATCATCGCCCGCTCGGACATCATGGCCAAGTTCGCGCCGAGCTCCCACGGCGGCACCTACGGCGGCAACGTGGTGTCGTGCGCGGCTGCGCTGGCAACGCTTGAGGTCATCGAGGAGGAGGATCTTGTCGCCAACGCCCGCGCCCGCGGCGGGCAGTTCCTGGCCGGCCTCCGCGCGCTCCAGGCGAAGCACCCCGCGCTGGGCGACGTCCGCGGCCTCGGCCTGATGCTCGCCATGGAGTTCGTGAAGCCCGGCGAGGGCGACGGCCGGACCCCCGACGCGGCCCTGACCAAGCGCGTCCAGGCCGCCTGCTTCGACCGCAAGCTGATGGTCCTGACGGCCGGCTCGTACGTGAACGTCGTGCGGATCATCCCCCCGCTCGTCACCACCGCCCAGGAGGTGGACCTGGCGCTGCGGGTCATCGGCGAGGCTCTCGACGCGGCGGGCGCGTGAGCGCATCATCGCGCCATGCGCGAGGGCGACGGGCGACCTGACACCGGGCCCGCGGGCGAGGCAGCGGCCCGCGCCAGGGTTGACGCGCTGTTCGAGCGGTTCAACCGCCTGACGCCCGCCGAGCTCGCCCACATCGGCCTCCAGCGCGAGGATCCCGAGCGCCACCGCGCCCGGATGGAGGCCGTGGAGGCCGCCGCCGAGGAGTCCGGGCGCAGCGTGCTGCTCGGCGAGGCCCGTGCCGAGGCCCGCGAGCTCGTCCTGCGCCGCTACGGCGAGGGCACCCTCAACCCGACGTGGGTGGGCCTGAACTGGGCGGTCTCCGGCGGCCCGGCCGAGGATCGGGCCGCGGTCTCGCTCGCCCTGTCCGACGCAGCGGCCGCGGCCGCGGTCGAGGACCTGCTGGCACGCGACGTGGTGGACGCGCTCTCGATCGACGCCGAGCACGTGCTGGGGCTGGCGTCCGGCGATGCGTACGAGGGGGCCCTGGCGCGCGCCATCGAGCCGCCGGCGCCCGATCTCGAGGACCCGCCAGGGCGATCCGCGGTGGTGTACGGCGGCGCGCTGATCGGCGGGCTGCTCGTGTTCCTCGCCGGCGACATGCTCGTCTCGCCGCTCCTTGGCGTCGCCGGCGGTCTGGTGTTCGCGATGATCGTGATCGCCCAGGGCCGCCGTGCGCCCGACGAGCGGCCGCCGCGATGATCGAGCTGAACCGCGTCCTCGATCCTGTCGCCTTTCAGCAGCGGGGCGCGAGAGGGCGCCCGCGCAGCGGTCAATCGGGCGCGTCTGCCCGCGCTCCGGTCTGGCCGTGCGCCCGCGACGGCCGGGGGGCAGCCGCCGCGACCTGCCCGCGCAGCCGGCTGACCGGAGAGCGGTCACGTGCGCTGGAACGCCCGCCCTGCGGTCAGATCGCCGGCTCCTGACGCCCCGGCCTGCGCGCGGTCATCCCCGATCCTGGAGACGCCGCAGCACCTCGTCGTGGAGCAGGCCGTTGGTGGCCACGAACGACGCGGCGTCGATCCGCCGCTCGCCGAGGGCGTCGGTCACGCGCCCGCCCGCCTCCTCTATCACGATCAGCGGCGCCGCGAGGTCCCACGGCTTCATGCCGACCTCCATCATCGCCTCCGCCGCTCCCTCGGCCAGCAGCGTGTAGCCCCAGAAGTCGCCGAAGCCGCGATCGCGCCACGCCGAGGCGATGAGCGCATCGAAGCCGGGCATCAGGCCGGACGCCACGTTGTCGGTCCTCGACCCGTACAGCAGCTGCGCGTCGTCGAGCGCCGCCACCCGCGAGACCCGGATCGACCGCTCCCCGTCGAGCCCGCGGGCCCGGGCGCCCAGGCCCCGGGCCGCCCACCAGCGCTCGCGGAGCACGGGCGCCGAGATCATCCCGGCCTGGATCTCGCCGTCCACCTCCACCGCGAGCAGGGTCCCGAACAGGGGCACCCCCCGGATGAAGTTGTGCGTGCCGTCGATCGGGTCGATGTACCAGCGCGTGGGCGCGTCGCCCGCCTCGGTCCCGTACTCCTCGCCGATCAGCCCGTGGCCGGGGTAGCGCGCCCCGATCCGCGACCGGATCTCGCGCTCGATCCCCTGGTCGGCCACCGTCACGAATGAGCGGTCGGGCTTGCGCTCGAGGTCCAGGTCGCGCCGGAAACTGGCGCGCGCAGCCTCGTCGGCCGCGTCGCACGCCTCGTGCGCGAATGCGAGCCAGTCGCGCAGGGTCGCCTCGGGGACGCGGGCGCGGGCGGCGGACCAGGCGGGCCCGAAGGGTTGGTCGCTCATGGCCGCATGATGCCCGACCCTAGCCGCGGATGCGCTGCCCCGCCGGGTCGAGCAGCGGGTCGCGCGCCACCTCGAAGCCCACCCCGGTGCCGAACACGTCGATCTCCCCGCGGGCGCCGACCGCTGCGTCCGGGGGCAGGTACGCGAAGGCGATCGACTTGCCCACCGTGTACCCGGCGCCGCCCGAGGTCACCCGCCCCACCACCTCGCCACCGAGGCGCACGGGCTCGTTGCCGAGGCACACCGAGCGCGGGTCGTCGAGGACGAGGCACCGCAGGCGCTTGCGCGGCCCCGCCGCCTTGGCGGCCACCAGCGCGTCGCGGCCGAGGAAGTCGCCCTTGTCGAGCCGGACCGCGAAGCCGAGACCGGCCTCGTACGGCGTCTCCTCGGGCGTGATGTCGGCAGCCCACGCGCGGTAGCCCTTCTCGAGGCGCAGGGCGTCGATCGCGCGGTACCCGCCCGCGACGAGACCGTGCGCCCGGCCCGCCTCCCACAGCGCGTCCCACAGCGTGGCGCCGTATTCGGCCGGGGCGTAGAGCTCCCAGCCCAGCTCGCCCACGTAGGTCACCCGGACCGCCAGCAGCGGCACCGGGCCCACCGAGATCTGGCGAGCGGCAAGGTACGGGAACGCGGCATCGGACACGCCGTCGGTCGTCGTGGCGGCGAGGATCGCTCGCGCGGCCGGCCCCCACAGGCCCAGGCAGACAAGCGAGGACGTGACGTCCGCGACCCGCACGGAGCCGTCGGCCGGCGCGTGCCGCCGGATCCACGCGAGGTCGTGGCTGCCGAACGCGGTGCCGGTGACCAGCAGGAATGCGTCCGGCGCCGTCCGGGTCACGGTCAGGTCGCACTCGATCCCGCCCCGCCGGTTGAGCAGCTGCGTGTAGACCACGCTTCCCGCGGGCCGGTCCACGTCGTTGGCGCACAGCCACTGGAGCAGCGCCGCCGCGCCGGCTCCGGACACCTCGATCTTGGCGAAGCTCGTCTCATCGAACAGCCCGGCCGTCGTCCGCGTCGCGATCGACTCGGCCGCGATCGCCGGGTGCCAGATCTGGCCCGCCCAGCCGCGCGGCCGGAGCGCCTCCAGCGCCGCCTCACCGCCCCAGCGGGGATCCGCCGCGTTGGGCGCGAACCAGTTGGGCCGCTCCCAGCCGGACTTCTCGCCGAACGACGCGCCCAACGCGGCCAGCCGCGGGTAGGCGGGCGAGAGGCGCAGCGGCCGACCCGCCTGGCGCTCCTCGTTGGGGTAGTGGATGTCGTAGTAGGTGGCGTAGTTCTCGTGCGAGCGGGCGAGGGTGAACGCGCGGCTCCGGTACTGGGCCCCGAACCGGCGGATGTCCATCTTCCAGAGGTCGAGCTCGGGCTCGCCGTCGACGATCCAGTTCGCCACCTCGCGGCCGATGCCGCCGGCGCCCGCGATCCCGTGGGCCGAGAAGCCCGCGGCCACGAAGAACCCGCCGACCTCGCTCTCGCCCAGGATGTACTCGTTGTCGGGGGTGAACGCCTCCGGGCCGTTGATCATCCGGGTGACCTGGGCGTCCTCCATGGCCGGCACGCGGCGGATCGCACCCTCCATGATCGGCTCGAAGCGCGGCCAGTCCGGGTCGAGCAGGCGGTGGTTGAAGTCGGCCGGAATGCCGTCGAGTGCCCACGGCTGCGGGTCGTGCTCATAGCCGCCCATGAGCAGCCCGCCGGTCTCCTCGCGGAAGTAGACCAGGTTGTCGGGGTCGCGCAGCTGGGGCAGGTCCCGGGTGACGCCCTCGAGCGGCGCGGTCAGCAGGTACTGGTGCGCCATCGGGATGAGGGGAACCGTGACGCCCGCCAGCCGCCCGATCTCCGGCGCGTACATGCCGCCCGCGTTGACGACCACGTCGGCCTCGATCACCACCCGCTCGCCGTCGCGCTCGACCGTGAGCCCGCGGACGCGCCCGTCGCGGACGTCGATCGCCACCACGCGGTTCCGCGGCAGGATCCGCACGCCGCGCGAGCGCGCGCCCGCCGCCATGGCGAAGGCCAGGTTCGAGGGGTCGAGCCAGCCGTCGGTGGGCAGCCAGACGGCCCCCAGCACGCCCTCGGGGCGCATCGGCGGGAAGCGGTCCTGCGCCGCCTGCGCGCTGACCAGGTCGATCGGCAGCCCGAAGGTCGCCGCCCAGGCGGCCTGGCGCTGCAGCTCCTCGTACCGGGCCTTGGTGCTCGCGAGGCGCAGCGAGCCGACCTCGTGCCAGGAGGGGTCCACGCCCGTCTCCGCGGCCAGCCGTCGGTAGAGCTCGACGCTGTACATGATCATCCGCGTCAGCGACACCGAGCCGCGGAGCTGGCCGACGAGCCCAGCTGAGTGGAACGTGGAGCCGGAGGTCAGCTCGGCGCGGTCGACCAGGACGACGTCGGTCCAGCCGCGCCTGGCGAGGTGGTAGGCGATCGACGTGCCGCCGACCCCGCCCCCGATGACCACCGCCCGCGCGTGTTCCCTCACCCGTGCCTCCTCGAAGGGTCCGCGGTCCGGCCCACGGCGCTCACGATACTCGACCGCCTCACGGCGTCGCGAGCCGGGAGCGTCACCCGCCCGCGACCTCTCGCAGCGCCCGCTCGAAGCGCGGCGTGGCGGCGTTGGCCAGCAGCCGGTCGAAATGCTCGGCGGCGTACGCGCGGAAGTCCACGTCGAGCGTGCTGATGCCCTCCTGGAGCACGCCCCACATCGCCTCGCGGAAGTCGCTGACCACGCGGAACACGGCCAGGCGCGCCAGCCGGTCGGGGCGCGGGCGCGGCACGGCGTCGTACGCGGCGAGGAACGCCTCGTCCTCGTCTGGGGTGAGCTCGTTGTTGACGCTGAAGTTGCCCAGGTCGAAGAACGGGTCGCCCATCCCCGCGTACTCCCAGTCGACGATTCGCATCCGCGTCCCGTCGTCGATCAGGTTCCCGGGCAGGAAGTCGTTGTGGCACGGGCGCAGCTCGTGGGGGTTCTGGAGCAGGGCCAGCTCCACACGCCGCCCGATCGACTGCGCCAACCCGAACTCCGGCGGGATGCGGACGCCATTGTCCTGCGCCAGCGCGCGGTACGCCTCCACGATCCGGAGCGGGACGAACAGCCCCGGGATCGCGGGGCCCTCGTGGAACCGGCGCACCGAGTCCGCCACGCGCTCGGTCACGTTGGGTGCGTGGACGTCGAGCTCGACCATCGGCGTGCCCTCGATGAACCGCGTGACGAGGTAGCCCTCGGGGCGCAGGAACGCCACCACCTCGGCCCCGACCCCGACGCCCGCGGCGGCGACCGTCGCGGCGTGCTCCACCTCCCGGCTGATGCCCAGCAGGTGCGTGTCGTTGCCGCCCAGGCGGATCACGTACCGCTCGGGCTGCCCGGCGACGTCCACGCGGTAGTTGCGGTTGGTGATGCCTCCCGTCAGCGGCACCAGGGTGAGCGCCCGGGCGGCCAGCTCGGGCACCCGCTGCATCGCCCCGACGAGCTCGTCGCGGAGCTCGCCATGGAGGACGTCCGCCGCGTCGTCGACCATGCGTGCCTCCGTGCGTGATCGGGCGGGGCGACGGCCGAGCCGCCGCCCCGCCCGAGTGCAAGCCCTGTCCGGGGGCCTTAGCCGATCGCGACCTCGCCGGTGGCGGCGTCGGCCTCGACGCCCTTGCCGGAGAACTGCAGCCGCTCACCGACCAGGTAGACGACGAGCCCGACCACGAAGATCGTGCCCAGGAAGGTCTCGAACAGCGGCAGCGCCGGCAGCCCGGTCAAGGCGTTGCCGAGCACCGACAGCGTGTTGATCGTAGGGTTGGTGAAATCGCGCAGGCTGTTGCCCCAGTCGCCGAATGCGGGGTTGTCCCAGAGCGAGAAGTTGACCAGCATCAGCCCGCCCCACACGAGCGCGACGATGTTGATGACGATGCCGGCGCCCCCGAGGTTGAACCAGGCCCGGTTGCGCGGCCAGCCCCTGCTGCGCGCCATGAACACGCCCAGGTTGCACAGGAAGTACGAGAGGTAGATCGTGCCGGTGGCGCCGATGGCGATGACGCCCGCACTGTCCGACACCAGGAACGGGATGGCGGCCAGGACGCCCACCGCGATGGCCGCGTTGGTCGGCGTGTGGTGCGTCGGGCTCACCTTCGCCCAGAGGCTGCCGAACGGCATCCGCCGGTCGCGGCCCATCGAGAACATCAGACGGGTCGTGGCGCCCTGGATCGCCAGGGTGCAGACGAAGACCGCCATCAGCACCACGGCGAGGTAGATGTTGCCCCACACGTCACCCATGTTCGCGTGGATGGCGTCTGCGATCGGGAAGCCGCCCTTGCCCGCGTTGTCGATGGCCGCCTGCATGTCCGGCGTGGAGAGCAGGATCGCGAGCAGGAAGATCGTGCCGATGACACCCGACAGGACGATCGCGGTCAGGACGCCGCGGGGCGCCTGGCGACTCGCGCCGAGCGTCTCCTCGCCGAACGTGCCGGCCGTGTCGAAGCCGTACACCACGAACAGGCTCATGAAACCGGCCACCGCGAACACCGGCAGGTAGTTGCCGCTGGCCTGCGACTCCGTGCCGAAGGTGTTGGTCAGGACCGACACCGGCTGGTGGTTGAAGAAGATCAGCAGGATGCCCGCGAAGACGAGCATGCCGAGGATCTCGGCGCCGACGCCCAGGTTGTTGATGATCGAGAGCAGCCGCACCCCGAACGCGTTGATCAGCGTGGTGATGACCAAGGTCGCGAGCGCAACCCAGACGTTCCACGAGAAGGGGCCGTACTTGATCGTGCCGTCCACGCCGAGGATGCTCGACAGCACCAGCGGGACCGTGATCGCCACCGCGGTGGTCGTGATGACACCCGCCCAGAAGTAGAACCAGCCGGTGAACCAGCCCAGGGTCCGGTTCGAGAGGCGCTTCGACCACTGGTAGATGGACCCGGCCACCGGGAAGTGACTCGAGAGCTCAGCGAAGTTGAGCGCGACGAACAGCTGGCCCACGACAACCAGCGGCCACGACCAGAACATGGGCGGGCCGCCCACCGCGAGGCCGAGGCCCATGAGCGTGAACGTTCCGGTCGAGACGCTGATGTAGCTGAACGCCACCGCGAAGTTCGACAGGAAGCCGAGCGTGCGCTGGAGCTCGGGCTTGATGCCCAGCGATCGGAGATGCGCATCGTCCTGCGCTGCCTGGTCATGATGCAGGGAGCCAGCCACGTGTGAAGACCCTCCTCCCAGGCGCCCCCGGGACGCGGGCGCCGCAGACCGATGGATCCGCCCGGGGAATCGCCGTCGCCGCACGGCGCCGACTTGCGCGGATGGTGAGGCTCACGGTGCGCCACGTCAACGGGGATGTCGCGCCGCACGCGTCAGGTGGGGCGAGTCAGGCGCTCGTGCCGGCCTGAGTCACGTCAGACTCTCCATCCGTCCCGGCGAGCGCGGGGCGCGCGCCGAGCGCCAAGTTGCGTCAGGCCGGCAGCACGGCGCAGCCTCCCGGTGAGTCCGCCCGCGACTCAGCCGGGCGGCGCCGAAGCTCAGGCGAGCGGCTCGAAGGCCGCGGGATAGCGGACAGTACCGCCCATCGCCTCGGTCCAGGCGGGCAGCAGCCGCGCCATCCAGGCCGCGTCCGGCCACGCATCGGCAGGCGGCTCGAGGCCGCAGGAGCGCGCCGAGACGAAGCCGAACCGCGGGTAGTAGGCGGGCTGGCCCAGCAGCACGATGGCGGGCACGCCGCGGGCCATCGCGAGGCTGACCGCCGCGGTGATCAGCGCCGCCCCGACACCCCGGAACTGCGCCTCGGGCAGGACGCCGATCGGGCCCAGCGCCAGGACCTCGCCCACCCGGCGGCCCGCGTCGTCCTCGACCGGGCACGGGGAGAGCAGGACGTGGCCAACGATCCCCCCGGCCGCCCCCACCGCCACGACGGACTGCCATCCGGCGGGGCTGAGCCGCCGGACCTCGTCGACGATCGCCGCCTCCTCCGGACCGGGGAACGCAGCCTCATGGACGCGCCGGACCCCCGGCTCGTCGCCGGGGGCCTCGAGGCGGATCGTGACGGGGAGCGGCGCCGGCCCCTCGGCCGCGAACATGCCGCCGGCGCCGGACGCCACGTCAGCTGACCAGGGCGGCCTTGAGGGCGCCGGGGATGGGCCGGGCCACCTTGACGGGCTGCACGTGCTTGGCGACCGCGTCCACGGTGCCCGGGACCTTGAGCTGGTCGAACAGGAAGGCCATCTTGGCGCCCTGCGCGGCGAGGATCTCGTCCTTGGTCTCGAGGTCCCACAGCTGCCGCTTGAACGGCCCGATGGCCTTCTTGCGGGAGGTGTAGAGGAACTGCTCCTCGGTCTGGCCCGCCTTGCGCTCCTCGGCCGCGTTCTGGCGGCACCACTCGTTGATCTCGGCCATCAGGGCCTTCGGGAATGCCGGGTGGTCGTACAGCGCGTTCTGGAAGCCCGTCGCGAGGTGGATCTCGGCGGTCTCGACCGTGGGGAAGTGGTGGAACAGCTCGTCCGGCAGCGTGGACGCCCCGTGCTGGACGGCGCCCGCCAGGCCGTGCGAGCGGGCGACCTCGCCCAGCGCACGGAGCACCTCGAAGTCGAGCTTGACCGCCGCCACGCCGCCGCCCGGGAGCGGGACGCCGCCGTGGCTGGTGCCGGTCTGGACGCTGACCTTCGAGACGCCCTTCGCGCCGGGGGCCAGCCGCTGCAGCACGCTGTTGTACCCGTCGAGGTACGCCCGCAGCTCCTCCACGGTGGAGTTGGCCTTGCCCACCTCGCCGATCTCGCCGCCCACGCTGACGGTCACCCCGTCGGTCTCGAGGCTGCGGATCAGGGCCGTCAGCTCGGCGGCGCGGGTGTAGTTCTCGCGCTGCTCGAGGTCGAGGTTGGGCTGGGACAGGTCGACCAGCGTCGAGCTGTCGATGTCGATGTTGCGGTAGCCGGCATCGATGGCCAGCCTACACGCCCTGCGGATCTCCTCGGTCATCGCCTCGGGGTCGGCGGCGTACTTCTTGGCGTTGAACTGGTAGTGGTCGCCCTGGATGAACACCGGGCCGACGAAGCCGGCCGCGATGGCACCGGCGAGCACCGAGGTCGCGAAGTCCTGCGGCCGCTGATACGTGTAGGTCTGCTCGCTGCGGGCGATCTCGAAGATCAGCGCGCCCACTTGCTTCTCCTTGGCCACGGACAGGAAGGTGCGCGCCATGTCAAAGGTCTGGGCTCGGAGATTGACGGCGGGAACCGTGAAACCGGACACCTCGCCGCGGGAGCGGGCCATGTACAGGCCCTGGATGCTCGATGAGAGGGCGCCGAACGCCTGGCTGGCCTCCCAGACCATCCAGCGGGTGGCCTCGGCGGTGGGCTCGTCCTCGGTGAAGGCGGCCGTCCAGGCGAGGTCGCGGATCGTGTCGGAGCGGAAGCGGGCCTCATCGTCGATGACGAGCCGATCGCCCTCGACGTGCGCGGTGCCGGCGATGGTGGCCAGCAGATCGGCAGGGGATGTGGCGACATGGGGCATCGGGGTCGGGTCTCCTGTTGCGTGCGCTCCGGATGGTACCGGCCGACGGCGCGGCGTACACGATTTCACGCCCCAGCCGTCCCGGGGCACGCCTGAGCATGCCCCGCCTCGCCGGCAGAGGGAGGGGCGGAACGGCGTGTGACGCGCGGTCGCTGCCGCCCGGTGCAGAGGCCGCCCGGCCCGTGGCCACGGGCCGGTTGGCCAGCACATGGATCAGCAGGAACAGCTGGAGCATCGCCTCGCGTTCCCCGGCGCGCGCACGCCCCCCGGGGACGCCGGGACGAGACGGGAACGCGCCGCGCGAACTCTGCGCGAGTGGAGGGTCCGGCCGTCAAGCCCCCGCAGTTGCGGCCGAGACCGCTGCCGCGCGCCTCGCCTGCTCGCGCTCGAAGGCGAGCGGCCGGCGTCCCGTGCGACCGGCCAGCTCGTCCACGACGCCCCATGTGAAGTGGTCGTACCGGCCCGACACGGCGTTCCACGCGGCGAGGGCGGCGGGCGCGGGGCGCTGGACGTGCCCACCTGGGTCGCGGGCCACCGGCCGCAGGTAGTGGGCGATCTCCACCTGCGGCCCGCGACCCAGCACCAGCACCACGCCGAGGCGGGTGAGCTCGTCGTCGACCGCGCTGACCGGGGGCAGCGCCAGCCGGCCCAGGACCTGCTCCAGGGACGAGCCGTCCGCAGCGGCGAGCAGCGAGTAGCCGACCGTCAGCGCCCGGATGGCGAGATGGGCCGCCTCCCCCCAGGTCGCCCCGTCGCCGCCGTCCGCCAAGTCGGCCACCATCACCGCCCCGCGCCTGTCCGTCGCCGGGGGCCCGGATGCCGTCCAGCCGAGCTCGCCCGCCTGCGGCATCCATCCGAAATCCTCCGCGCGGCCGGCCAGCCGGACCACCATCGCGCCGGCCGGCAGGAGTTCAGCCAGCGCGTCGCGCACGGCCCGCCGTTCCTCCCCTGCCCCACCGGCCACGACGAGCGGGATCCCGCCCTCGACCGTCAGCGAGATGAGCGCAGCCAGCTCGGCGTCCAGCACCCTGTCGCGCACGAGGCGGACCAGCGCCTTCGGGGCCGCGTACGGGGTCGAGGGGAGCGTCTCGGTCACCCGGTCAGCCTACCGTCGCGGCGAGTACGCTGCCGGTGTCCGCAGCCACGTCGACAGGAGGTGCCCCGTGTCCATCGTCCGCATCGACCCCGGCCAGCGCTTCGCGTCGGCGGTCGTCCACGGCGGCCTCGTCTACCTCGCGGGCCACGTCGCCCACAATGCCGACGCGGGCGTCCACGAGCAGACGGCCGAGATCCTCGCGTCAATCGATCGTCACCTCGCCGAGGCCGGGACGGACAAGTCGCACCTGCTCACCGTCCAGGTGTGGCTCGCCGACATCGGCCACTTCGACGAGATGAACGCCGCCTGGGACGCGTGGGTGGACAAGGCGAGCCTCCCGGCTCGCGCGACCGTCGAGGCGACGCTCGCCTCGCACATCTACAAGGTGGAGATCGCCGGCATCGCCGCGCTGCCGTAGTGCTGGCGGGGCCCACCCGAGGCGGCGCGCGACTCGTCTGCGGAACGCGACGGCGGCAGCCGAGCACGCCTCTGGAGAGCCGTCCGCCTGTTGTGTCCGGTGATCGACCCCGCGTAGGCTGATCCGCGGTGAAGGCGAGTCGGGTGCGGCAGGGCGCCACCCGGTCTTGCGCTGCAGGATCGGCTGCATCTGTCCGCCCGGCCGCGGGAGGCAGGTATGGAATGGCTGGCGTACCTGGCGATCGGACTGGCGGCGGCCGCGCTGAGCCTCGCCGTGGCACCCGAGCTGGTGGGGCTCGCGGTGCTCGGCCTCGGCCTGTTGCTCGTCCTCGGCGGACCCGCCTGGGCGGGTGTCGCCGCCGTGGTGTTCAGCGGACTCGGGGTCCTCGAGCTCATCACGGGTGAGGCGGCGCGCGACGCCGGTCCGGTGCACCACCGGGCGTGGTGGTCCGCGGCCAGGGGCCTTGGGGCGGCGGAAGCCGGGCTGGCGGCTGGCGCCCTCGCGGCGATCGCCCACGTCATCTAGGCGGGGGTTGCCGGCACCGCGCCGCGTCAGCGCGGCAACCGCCGACCGCCCACGGGGCGCCGCAGTTCGGCTGATGGTCGAGATCCGCCCGGCGACCGAGGGGCTGTGGCCGCTCGTGGTCGCGCTGTTCTCCGCCGGCGGCGACCCCAAGTGGTGCTGGTGCCAGTACTGGCGCAAGCCAGGATCGAACTGGACCAACACCACCGCAGACCAGAACCGCCGGGATCTGCGCACACTCGTTGATCGCGATGGCCCGGCGCCGGGACTCGTCGCAATCGAGGACGGCCGAGCCGTGGGCTGGGTCGGCGTGGGCCCGCGCGAGGAGTTCCCGCGGCTCGCCCGCTCCCGGGTCCTGCCGCACCTCCCAGGCCAGGCGATCTGGGCCGTCAACTGCTTCGTGGTGGCGCGCGGCTCCAGGCGAGCGGGGATCGCGGGGCAGCTCCTCGAGGCGGCCGTGGCGTTCGCGGGGGCCAACGGCGCAAGGACGGTCGAGGGCTATCCGGTCCACACCGGCGGCCGGCGCATCCCGTCGGCGTCGGCCTACACCGGCACGGTTGGAATGTTCGAGCGGGCTGGCTTCAGCGTGGCGGCGCCGTCGGGCTCGAGGGCGTCCACCGGCGCTCCGCGCGTGGTGATGCGCCGGGCGCTCTAGCCGGGTCTACTGGAAGAAGCCTGCAGCGGCGTAGACGTAGGTGACGCCGTACGCCGACTTGGCGCTCTTGCCGCCCACCTTGTCGATCTTGAGCCAGGTGTCGCCCGAGGTGCCGCACGAGCCCGCGGTGTAGGAGGTGCCCGTGACCGTGTCGACCACGTGCACCGCCGTGCCCGAGTTGATCGTCTTGAGCTTGGTGCTCGAGGCAGAGGCGGCCTTCCGGAGGCCGATCCCGTTGCAGATCGCAGTGGCGGTCGAGCCTGGGCCCGGAACGGCGGGGGACGGTGACGCGGTCGGCGGGGGACTCTCGAGCGGGGCGCTCGACGGTCCCGCAGCCGCGGACGGCGCGGCGGAGCCCTGGTCGGACGCACTGGGCGAGGGCGTCGCCGAGGAGCCGCCGCAGGCGGCAAGCGTGAACGCGAGGACTCCTGCAAGGATCAGCCTGCGACGCATTCCGCCACCTCCATGCGATCAGGTTCACCGGCACCGGGCCCCCTCAGGATAGCCGTCCGACCGGTCGACGGTGGGCCAGGACCGACCACAGGCAACCATCCTGCCCGTCCATCAACGGACGGACGGTGCGCCCGGATGTTGCGGACACCGCCGCGATTGGCGCCGCCGAGACGATCCCTGCGGCCGCGGGGCGCAGCACCGCGGCTGGTGCGCTGAGCGTTGCTTCGGAGCCTCGGTCGGCCGCCTCGCCACGCGCGTCGCGGCGCGGGGGCACCACCGTCGGCGGCCTGGCGTGCCGACGTGGGGGTTGACTTGACGGCGACCGGGCCCGTAGACTCCGCGTCGGTCGAGCAGGTCGCTCGGCACGTCCTACAACCGGAGGCGGTACGCCAGATGGTGCAGAACGCATCCTCCTATCCGCGCACGCTGGCGCCCATCGGCGCTGCCGTTCACGGGAGGAGTGTGCCCACCGCAGGGTAGGACGCGGGGCGAGAGCCCCAAGAGCGACCACCGAGCCGTGGGCCACCAAGCCCGCGGCTCAAGTGTTTTTCGGGGCAGACGCCGCCCCGAGACGCGAGCCGCAGGCTCCCGGACTTCCGGGCCCGCGGCTCGTCCCATGTCTGGGGCCCCGCGGCCCGGCTCGCGAATCGCACTGAGCCGCATCAACCGCAAGGAGGGTCCCGTGACCACCACCCTCGCGCCCGAACTGAACATCGCCCGCCCGGCGACCGACGCCGCGGCAGCCGCGAGCGCGACCGTGGCCACCTCGGCCCCGGCCCTGCTCGTCGACCACGTGACCAAGCGCTTCCGGTCCGACCGCCGCAAGGCGCCCGTCCTCGCGATCGACAGCGTCTCGCTCCGTCTGGAGCGCGGCACGATCCACGGGATCCTCGGCGCCAACGGCTCGGGGAAGTCCACGCTGATCCGCCTGGTCTCCGGGCTGCTGACGCTGGACGAGGGCCGGGTCGAGGTCTTCGGCCTCGACATCGAGCGCGACGAGCTGGCGGTCAAACGGCTCATCAATCGGGTCAGCGTCGACGCGGCCTTCTTCAAGAAGCTGAGCCCCATGGAGAACCTGCTCTTCGCCGCCCGCCTCTACGGCCTCGAAGCCGGGGCGGCGCGACGGGATGCGACGGCGATCCTCGGCCGCCTCGGCATCGCGCGGAGCCGCCTCGGCCGCCCGGTCGAGCAGATGAGCCGGGGCATGCAGCAGAAGGTCGCCATCGCGCGGGCGCTGCTGACGAGCCCGACGCTCCTGCTGCTCGACGAGCCCACCACCGGGCTCGACCCGCGCAGCAAGCTCGAGGTCCAGGCGTTCATCGAGGAGGTCAACGCGACGCATGACGCGACGATCGTCCTCACGACGCACGACCTGGCCGAGGCGGAGCGGCTGTGCGACCGCATCACGCTCCTGCGCGGGGGCCGCGTGGTCGCCGAGGGCACGTCGCCCCAGCTCAAGCGCCTCGTCGCCGAGCAGTACGGGCAGCCCGAGACGCTCGAGGCTGTGTTCATGACCCTCACCGGCCGCTCCCTCGACGACGACGTCGAGGAGGACGGCGACACCGACGACTGACACCGCGAAAGGAGGTCCGCGATGACGACGAACCGACCTGTCCAGCCCCGCCGCCATCCCACCGCCCCCTTCCCAGAGGACGACCCTGCCATGTTCTCCATCGAGTACCGCTACGCCGAGATCAAGGGGCGCCAATCGCGCTGCCGAGCCGAGGCCGAGCGCGAGCGCCAGGCCAAGGCCCCGCAACACCCGATCCGCCACCGCGTCGG